>CBDVDB010000004.1:0-30952 GCA_965372625.1 uncultured Nitrospinaceae bacterium | reverse complement strand
CCCCGGCCACCAAGGGCAAAGTTCCCTCCGGAAACGACAAGCCCCCGGCCACCAAGGGCAAAGTTCCTTCCGGAAACGACAAGCCCCCGGCCACCAAAGGCAAAGTTCCTTCCGAAAACGACAAGCCCCCGGCCACCAAGGGCAAAGTTCCTTCCGAAAACGACAAGCCCCCGGCCACCAAGGGCAAAGTTCCTTCCGGAAATGGCAAAGCCCCGGCCACTCAGGACCCGGCTCCTCTAGAAATGGAAAAGACCCCGGAAATAACTCTGGACATAGCTCCTCCAGATAAGGACAAGGCCCCGGAAATAACTCTGGACATAGCTCCTCCAGATAAGGATAAGGACAAGGCCCCGGCCACCCAGCCCAAACCTCCTCCAGGAAACGACAAGGCCCCGGCGCGTCGGGCTTCGGATAAATTAAAACCCATTGTAAACAGGATTTTGTCTGCGGAGAGTATTACCAAGACCCTTTTCGAACTCACCGAAGATCTGCAAAAACTGTTTGGCGCGGATAAGGTTACGATTTATGCCATTGACCGTCCCAAAAGACAGCTATTCTCCCGCAATTTTACGTCCGACACCAACAGTCAAGAAATCCGGATTGATATTTCCCCAAAAAGTCTTGCCGGTTTTGTAGCCGCATCGGGACGAACGCTCAATGTTTTAGACGCCTATGATAAAGCGGAGCTGTCCCAAATTCATCCGGAGCTGAACCTGGATACCCAATGGGACGAAAAACTGGGGTATAAAACCAAAACCTGCCTGATCGTGGCCCTGCCCCACAATAAAAAGTTAATGGGCGTCCTGCAAATCATCAACAAAAAGGACGAACCTCAGTTCACGGATGAGGATGTACGGCTGGCGAAAGAACTGGCCGGAACCCTGGGCCATTCCATCGTCAAAATGCAGTCTGAAATAATCGATGAGCAAATCCAGGCGACCGCCCACGCGATTCATACCGCCGCCAGCCTGGAAGAGATTCTGGTCGAGTTGCGGGTACCCATCCTGCAGTTATTCGAATGCAAAATGGTCACGATCTATGCCCTCGACAAAGCGAAAAATGAGATCTACTCGAAAGTCCGACCGGGAGACACATTGGAGGAAATCCGTCTTCCCATTAATCCCAAAAGCATTGCCGGCTGTGTGGCTATGGAAAAACAGCCGGTTAATATCAAAAACGTCAACGACCCGGTTGAGTTGGTTAAGTATCATCCGGAACTGGCATTTGATAAATCATGGGACACTCTGTCGGGAGAGCAGGCCAAGAGCATGTTGGTTTGCCCGCTGATCCATGAGGGCGAACTGGTAGGAGTCCTGCAACTGGTTAACAAACAGAACGAGGAACCCTTCAACGTCAACGACGAAAAATGCATTTTGGCCATTAGCCAATCCCTGTCTCTGGCGATTCGTAACCATCAAAAGAAAACCAAAACCAAACCCACCAAATTCAGCTATCTGATCAACAATGAGCTGTTAAGCCAGGAAGAATTGACCAAAGCGATAACCCAGGCCCGCACCAGCGGAATGGATATCGAAGCCATTCTTTTAAATGAGTTCAAGGTTAAACGGAAAGATTACGGTAAATCCCTGGAAGAGTTTTACAAGGTTCCCTATGTGGGTTTTTCAGACCAGATGATGCTACCAGCAAACCTTTTTAGCGGCCTCAACATAAATTTCCTGGCCAAGAATAACTGGCTGCCTATTGAGAAAGACGATAAAAAAGTTACCATCCTGATTGATAATCCAGCGAATCAGGACAAGATTCAGAATATCAAATTAACCTTTTCCAAAAAGGCTCTCGAATTTAAAGTCGGTCTTAAAGCGGATATCCACGATTTCCTCAAAGTCACCCCGGAAGGCGCCGAAATTGACGATGGTCCTGATGAGCCGGTTGAAACGGAAGAAGTGTCCAGCCTGCTGGACGCTCTTCAAAACGAATCCGAGGATGACGTTACACTTGACTCCGGTGAGGATGATGATTCCAATGCCATCAGTGAGACCGATAGCACCATCGTCAAACTGGTGAACAAAATCCTGATCGATGCCTACGACTTGGGCGTATCCGATATTCATATCGAGCCGGGCATAGGCAAAAAACTAATGAGGATCCGGTTCCGAAAAGACGGCACCTGCCGGGTTTATCAGGAAATTCCGCCCATGTACAAGCAGGCTTTTATTTCCCGTATCAAGATCATGTCGCGTCTGGACATTGCGGAAAGGCGCATGCCTCAGGACGGCAAAATCAAAATGAAATATGGCAGGAAAGAGATTGAATATCGTGTTGCCACCTGCCCCACGGTAGGCGGGAACGAGGATGCCGTTCTGCGTATTCTGGCGGCAAGTAAACCGATCCCACTGGAAGGCATGAACTTTTCTCCGAGAAACCTGGAAACGATTAAAGAATATGCTGCCAAACCGTATGGCCTGTTTCTGGTGGTGGGACCCACCGGTTCCGGTAAAACCACGACTCTACATTCCACTTTGGGTTTTATCAATAAACCTGACATAAAAATATGGACCGCCGAGGATCCGGTGGAAATCACTCAGGAGGGTTTGCGACAGGTGCAAATGCTACCCAAGATCGGCTTGGATTTCGCCCGGGCCATGCGCTCCTTCCTGCGTGGCGATCCGGACGTAATTATGGTGGGTGAAATGCGCGATGTCGAAACCTGTGCGATCGGTTTGGAAGCCTCGCTGACAGGTCACTTGGTGTTCAGTACCCTGCATACCAACTCCGCTCCGGAAACCATCACCCGGCTTCTGGATATGGGGATGAACCCGCTTAACTTTGCGGATGCCCTGCTCCTCATCCTGGCGCAAAGGCTGGTGAAAACCTTGTGTAAAGAATGCAAGGAAGATTACCATCTCACCCGGGAAGAATACGATCAATTGGTCCACGAATACGGTAGCGAGGAGTTGTTCAACGAAATCATTAAAATCCCGTATACGGATGACCTGCTCATTAAAAAAGCGGCCGGCTGTGCCAACTGTAACGATTCCGGTTACGCAGGCCGAACCGGTATTCATGAAGTTCTGGAAGGAACCAATGATATTAAACGCATGATCATGAAACAATCTTTGATAGAGGACCTGAGAGCGCAGGCTATTAGCGATGGCATGACGACTTTGAAGCAGGATGGTATCTACAAGATCTTCAAAGGAGATTGTGATTTAAAACAAGTTATGGCTGTTTGTATCGTATAATATCCGGGATGTGGGGGCTCGTTGGTTTCCCGGTATTCCGGGCAGCGCCCATAACCATGCTTAATTTGATCTTTTTAAACAACTCACGTTAAATCTCCTCCGCCATCCTTATTTTATTAATTTACAGGAACACCCTTTATGTCCATAACATCCACTCAAGGTAATGGAGCGGTCCAGGCCCTCAATTCGAAAATAGCATCCACATCCAATGCCACCTCTCTGCTACCCAGTATTATTAATGACTTAAAAAATATTTTTGCCTGCGAAGCCATCGCTCTTTTCGTAGTGGAACGGAATAACCGGCAACTGATTTCCCTGAATCATATTTCCAATAAAACCCCTCAAATTCGAGTGGAAATGTCGCCTAAAACTCCAGTGGGATACGTCACGTCTTATGGCAAAGCGCTCAACATCAGTGACAAGATATCCAAGGCCGAACTGGCGATGTACAATCCCAACATGACGGTATCTTCCAGTCTGGATAAAAATCTAAAAATAAAAACCAAATCCATGATGGTGATCCCCCTGCCCTTTCAGCAAAAGCTGGTGGGCGCGGTAGAAATCGTCAATAAGCAAGGTAACCAGAAATTCACGGATTCAGATTTTAAAATTTCAAAGGACATGGCGCATCCTCTGGGACTACTGGTTTCCAAATTGATTAACGAGATGGGCGCAAACTCCAATCCTTCTCCCGTTGACCCGCAGCAAAAGTTATTTCAAATCATCAACGCGATTCATTCCGCAAAAAATATAGATGAAATCCTGATCGAATTAAAGCTCTCTATTCTGGAGTTGTTCAACGCCTCCATGATCACGATTTATGCGGTAAACACTCAAAAAAACGAGATCTATTCCAAATTAAAATCCGGCGACGCGATTAATGAAATCCGGGTTCCCATTTCTCCCGCCAGCGTTGCAGGTTACGTAGCCATGTCTCAACATTTGGCGATGATCGAAAATGTCCACGACTCCGGACAATTAAGACAACTTCATCCTGATTTGGCTTTTGACAGCTCCTGGGACAAAAAATCCGGCTTTAAAACCAAAGGTATGTTGGTTTGCCCATTGATCCATCAGGGAAAAATGATGGGCGTCCTCCAGCTCGTCAACAAAAAGGGCAGCGACAAATTTTCGGAATCGGACCAGAAAAATGCTCTGATGGTTTCCGAGACTCTGGCACTGGCCTTTTTCAACCAATCCAAATTTGTTCATCAAAAACCCACAAAATTCTCCTATCTCACCAACAATGGAATTATCACAGAGCAGGAATTGAACCAGGCCATAAGCAAGGCTCGCCGGAGCCAGACGGATATCGAAACCATCCTTTTGGATGAATTAAAAGTAACGCGAAAGGATATCGGGAAATCTCTGGAGCAGTTTTATAAAGTTCCTTACCTCGGCTATGAGAGTTCCATAGTTTTACCTTCTTCCGTATTTGAAGGCTTAAACCTGAATTTTCTATCAAAAAATTTCTGGGTTCCCCTCGAAAAAACCGGTGGCACGGTGATGGTCCTGATCGACAATCCCTTCAACAAGGATAAAATTCAAAGCATCAAACTTATTTTTCAAAAAAGAACTGTTGAGTTGAAGGTGGGATTGAAAGCCGATATCAGGGATTTTCTCAACTCCACCGTTACCGAATCCTCGGTCAGTCAGGCATCGGTTCAAGACATGACCGATCTTCTGCATGCTTTGAATTCGGAAAAGGAGGATACCGTCTTTGTGTCGGATTCGGATGAGGATGAAGAAAATCCCTTCAGCGAAACCGATAGCACTATCGTTAAACTGGTCAACAAAATTCTGACCGACGCCTATGACCAGGGAGTCTCCGATATTCATATCGAGCCTGGAATCGGCAAAGACAAAATGGAAGTGCGCTATCGCATCGATGGCTCCTGCCGGGTCTTTCAGGAGATCCCGCCCATGTACAAACAAGCGGTCATTTCCCGATTGAAAATCATGGCGCGGCTGGACATTGCCGAAAGACGCATGCCGCAGGACGGTAAAATCAAAATAAAGTATGGCGGCCAACAGGTGGAATATCGTTTGGCCACCTGCCCGACCGTGGGCGGCAACGAAGATGCGGTCTTGCGTATTCTGGCGGCCAGCAAACCCATTCCGCTGGAAGAAATGAACTTTACCCGGCGAAACCTTAATTTAATCAAAAAGACCGTCACCAAGCCTTATGGCCTGATTCTGGCTGTGGGTCCCACCGGTTCCGGTAAAACCACCACCCTTCACTCCGCTCTAGGCCATATCAACACCAAGGACAAGAAAATCTGGACTGCGGAAGACCCGGTGGAAATTACCCAGAAAGGCCTGCGCCAGGTTCAGATGCTTCCCAAAATCGGCTTGGATTTCGCGCGGGCCATGCGCGCGTTTCTCCGGGGTGATCCCGATGTGATCATGGTCGGTGAAATGCGCGATGTGGAGACCTGCTCCATCGGACTGGAAGCCTCGTTAACGGGTCATCTCGTGTTCAGCACCCTGCATACCAACTCCGCTCCGGAAACCATTACCCGGCTTCTGGACATGGGCATGAACCCGCTCAATTTTGGGGATGCCCTGTTGATGATCATTGCTCAAAGATTGGTCCGGACTCTATGCAAGGAATGTAAAGAGGACTACCATCCCTCTCAAAAGGAATTCGAAATTCTGGCCCGGGAATACGGGGTGGTCGAGTTTCACAAGCTGGGTATCCAATACACCGATAATCTTATGCTGAAAAAACCCGGGGGTTGCGAAAATTGCAATGATACCGGTTATGCCGGACGGACCGGATTGCACGAGGTTCTGGAAGGCACGGATGAAGTCAAGCGGATGATTATGCAACGATCCCTGGTGGAAGATATCAGGAGCCAGGCGATCAAGGATGGCATGACCACTTTGAAGCAGGATGGGATTCTCAAAATTCTCAAAGGCGATTGCGACCTCAAGCAGGTTTTGGCCGTCTGTATCGTTTAATTCCTTCCAGGCTTGCCAGCCACCTCTCCTGCATATCCAAAGCCCGGCGGACGATATTCTGATTTCTTTTCTTTTTGTCCCGGACTCGTATTTCCAGCCCTGTAAACAACCCGAAGTTGATATTCATCGGTTGATAATTGCCTTCCTTCCCGGAGACATATTTCAACAAAGCGCCCAGGGCGGTCTCCTCCGGCGGCGGTGAAAATACGGCCCCTTTCAGTCTGCTCAGGGCGCTTAAGCTGGCAACCAGTCCCATGGCGGAAGATTCCACATAGCCTTCCACCCCCACAATCTGTCCCGCAAAAAAGATATTCGGATGACTCTTCAGACTGAGATCCCCGGATAACAACTGCGGCGCATTGATAAAAGTGTTCCGGTGAATGGCCCCCAGCCGGAAAAACTCCGCGTTTTCCAGGCCGGGAATCAATTTGAAAATTCGCTTTTGCTCCGGATAAGTCAGCTTGGTTTGAAAGCCCACCAGATTGTAAGCGGTGCCCTCACGGTTTTCTTTCCGCAATTGGACGACCGCATGGAACCGCTCGTTAGTGACCGGGTGATTCAACCCCACGGGCTTGAGCGCCCCGAAAGCCAGGGTCTGCGGCCCCCGTTCCGCCAGCACTTCAATCGGCATGCAGCCTTCAAAATAGACCGGCTTCTCAAACTCTTTAAGGGGTACCTTGTCCGCCTTCAGCAGTTCGTCGACAAACGATTCATACCGCTCACGACTCATTCCACAATTCAGATAATCCGCATCGCCTTTACCATAGCGGGAGGCGAAAAATGTTTTATTCATGTCCACGGACTGAGCATCCACAATGGGGGACAGGGCATCGTAAAAATACAGATAATCCTGGCCCAACAGTTCCGATAACTTTTCGGATAATGCACGGGACGTTAATGGTCCGGTGGCGATAATCACCGGCCCGTCCGTTGGAATCTCGGACACTTCTTCGCGCTTCAGGGTGATATTGGGATGATCTTCCAACTCACGGGTGATGGCTTCCGAAAACAAGTCGCGGTCCACCGCCAGCGCCTTACCGGCGGGCACCGAGTGCCTGTCCGCCGAGCGGATGATCAGAGAATCCAGGTTTCGCAATTCCTGCTTCAACAAAAAGGGAGCGGAGGCATCCTGGTTGGAGCCCAGCGAATTACTGCACACCAGTTCGGCGCAATTTCCGGTTTTATGGGCAGGGGTCGGCTGTTGCGGGCGCATTTCATAAAGAACCACCGGCACGCCCGCTTCCGCGGCTTGCCAGGCGGCTTCGGAACCCGCCAGGCCCGCACCTATAATCGTCAGGTGAGAACTCATGTCAAATTTGTACTTGAAAATTATGCCGCTTCAGTGGACTTCTTGAAGCTGCATTTGGGACAAAGGAGACTTTCTCCTTCGTTCTTCTTCCACTTTTGAACCATGTAGGGATTGTTACATTCCGGGCAGGCTTCTGCAACCGGTTTGTCCCAGGAAGTGAAAGTGCAGTTGGGATATTCACTGCACCCGTAAAAGGTACGCCCCTTTTTGGTGCGCCGGGCGGAAACGTATCCCTTGCAATCATCTTCCGGGCACATGACGCCCAGGCTGATGGGTTTGGTGAATTTACAATCCGGGTAAGCCGAGCAGGCCATGAATTTGCCGAAGCGGCCGACTTTGATGATCAGGGGGGAATTGCACTTATCGCAATTGCCTTCCGCCTTAACCTCATCCGCTCCCTCCTCTTTACCACCGACTTCTTTTGTGTTCTTGCATTCCGGATAGCCGGAGCATGCCATGAATTTACCGAATCGGCCCCACTTGATAATCATCGGCTGGTTGCATTTCTCACACACCTCATCGGTTTCCTCCATCTGGCTCTTGATATCCCGCATCTTCTTCTCGGCCTCCACCAGATCCTTCTCGAAAGGCACATAGAAAGTTCTAAGCGTCTCCACCCAATCCAGTTTACCTTCTTCGATCAGGTCGAGTTTATCCTCCATCTGAGCGGTGAATTCTTCCGTCATGATATCCGGAAAATTTTCCACCAGCAGATCGGAAATCAGATTCCCCAACTCCGTGGGCGCCAGCCGTTTCTCTTCCGACTTGACATAATCCCGGTCCTTGATCACGCTGATGATCGAGGCATAGGTACTGGGACGTCCGATGCCTTTTTCCTCCAGCGTTTTAACCAATAGCGCCTCGGTGTATCGGGGAGGCGGTTGGGTGAAATGCTGTTCGGGAAGAATTTTCAAAAGCTTCAGCTTTTCGCCCTTCGATAAATCGGGAAGGATTTTATCCGTACGGGCGGCGGCCCCGCTATCCTCATCCGTAGCCTCGACATAGACTTTCAGACAGCCCATGAACTTAATCACCGACCCGTTGGCCCGGAAGGTATAATTTCCCGATTGAATATCAAACTGCGTGGTATCCAGAATCGCCGGAACCATCTGGCTGGATACGGCACGCAACCAGATCAGCTCGTAAAGCCGGTACATATCTTTTTCAATTTTATCTTTCAGCGGTTTCGGTTCGATACTGAAATCGGTCGGGCGAATCGCTTCGTGCGCTTCCTGAGCGGATTTCTTGACCTTGTAAGTATTGGGCTTGGCGGGTATATATTCCTTGCCGAATTTATCGACAATAAAATCACGCAGATTACCGATCGCCTCATCCGCCAGCCGGGTGGAATCGGTACGCATATAAGTGATCAAACCCACCGTCCCCTTGCCCTCCAGAGGAACGCCTTCATACAAGCGTTGGGCCAGCATCATGGTTTTTTTCGGAGAAAAATTCAGCTTGCGCGAGGCCTCCTGTTGCAGGGTGCTGGTAATGAACGGCGCCACCGGATTACGCTTGCGTTCCTTTTTAGTCACCCCTTCCAGAACCCAATCGTTTCCTTCAACCGCCTTGACAATTTCCTGCGCCTGATCTTCTTTGGTGACTTCCGCCTTATCCTTGCCGATCTTGAACAACTTGGCCTGGAATTCCGGATCCTTGCTACCCTTCATGTCGGCCGTGATCGACCAGTATTCTTCCTGCTTGAAATCCTTGATTTCCTTTTCACGGTCGCACACTATTTTCAATGCGACCGATTGCACGCGTCCGGCGCTGAGTCCGCGATGCACCTTTTTCCACAGGATCGGGCTGATTTTATAGCCGACCAACCGGTCCAGAATACGGCGGGCCTGTTGGGCGTTGACTTTATTGGTATTCAATTCGGTGGGATTGTTGATCGCATCGGTGACGGCCTTTTTGGTCAGTTCGTTGAACATGACCCGGTAGACCTTACCTTTAGTCAGCTTGCTCACTTCATTAGCGATATGAAACGCGATGGCTTCGCCTTCACGGTCGGGGTCGGGCGCCAGGTAAATATCGTCGGCTTTTTTGGCCGCGGCTTTGAGTTCCGCCAGAATTTTACCCTTGCCGCGAATGGTAATGTAATCCGGCTTGAAATCGTTTTCGACGTCCACGCCCAGTTTCTTCTTCGGCAGGTCCTTCAGATGACCCACCGACGCCTTAATCACGAATCCCGTGCCAATAATTTTCTTCAGCGTATTAATTTTTGTGGGGGACTCCACGATCAACAGTGACTTTCCCGCAGATTTTTTCGCTGACTTTGCTGGTGACTTTGCCATAGTTCCTCAATTTATATCGGACGGGTTCATGGTAAACATTTTCCCGTCGGTTTGACGAATCACACCCTTGAGCTCAAGTCTCACCAGTGTAGCCGAAACTTCTGCGGGTGACAAACGACTGATTTCAATAATCCGGTCAATATGCTGCTCCTGGACGGACATCAGTGACATTAGATGCTCCTCCTTGGGGTTGAGTTCGACCGCCTCAAGCTGTTTATTTTTCATGGCCTTCAGCAACTCTGCCACCGACTCGGAAAGCTCTTCTACCAGAGCTTGAGGGCTATCGGTTAATTTTGCCCCCATTTTTATCAGGGCATGAGTTCCCCGGCTTTCGGAGGAATAGATATTTCCCGGCACCGCAAACACTTCCCGCCCCTGCTCCAGGGCAAACTGAGCGGTGATCAAAGCGCCGCTTTTTTCACCCGCTTCCACGACCAGGGTGCCATGGGAAAGGCCACTGATCACCCGGTTGCGCGCCGGAAAATTATTTCGGTCCGGTTTGGTCGACATGGGGAATTCTGAAAGTACCGCCCCGCACTCTTCAATTTGCCGCCGCAGGGAACCGCTTTCCGGCGGATAGGTGTACTCCAATCCGCATCCGAACACCGCGATGGTCGGATTCCCCAAGCGCAGGGCCGCCCGGTGAGCCATCATATCGATCCCCCGCGCCATGCCACTGACAATGCACACTCCCATTTCCGAAAGCGCGGTGCACAATTTCTCCGTCACCATCTTGCCATAGGGGGTGGCTTTACGTGTCCCCACCACTGCAATCGGAACGGACCGCTCATCCAGAAAGGTTCCTTTGAAGTATAGTACCGGCGGTGGATCATAGATCGATTTCAGTAGAAATGGATATTCAGGATCGTCCAGCGTCAGAATCCGGGCATTACGGCGATCGACCAAATGATATTCCCGCTCGATACTTCTCTCCAGATCAAAATCAAGGATTTGCCGGGCAACTTTTTCGCCGACCCGCTCCACCCCCATCAATTCCCTGCGCGAAGCATGAAACACCTTTTCAGGGGACCCAAAGGCCTTGACCAAACGGTGGCACAGGGTCTTGCCCACACCCAACACCATATTGAGTCCGACCCAGTATTTTTGGGACTTCCGCTCCATCATGGCTGACCGTTTATGCGGGTGAAACGATACACGGAAAAGTTGAATTCGTAGACCGCATCGAAATAACCCACCAGGACACGGGTATAAATAATCAACGCCTCAAACAAATCGGCTTCGTCTCCGATTCCGAAATCATAATTGGCGACCTCGGTTACCAGCAAAGCGCGGGTCATTTTCCGGGTCTTGGCAGCCAGATGGAATTGTTCCCTGGCCTTGTTGACTTTTATGAAGGCTTCCTGCTGAGCAAACAGATCACCCTGATTTTTTAATTTGGAGGCGGATGAGCGGCTTTTCAAATATTCGCCAATGGTTTTAAAAGGAAACTCCACCGGTCGGAATTTCGGTCCGGAAATATCCACTTTTCCGGCCCATTGGATTCCCAAATACTTTCCCAGATGGAGTTGCGCCAGGGCGATGTCGCTGTTGAACTGGGAAATATCATTAAAGGTCCCGGCCAACCCCAGTTCGAGTTTGGTGAGGGCCGATAGGGAGACATCGCCCTCTCCCTCTTCGAATTTCTTTTCCGCCTGGGTCACCGCTTTTTCAAAATGCTGCTGGACCTCCCGGGAAATTTCCAGCTGCTCCCGCCGGGCCAGAATGAGGTCATAATTACGCTTTACTTCAAGGGCGACCTCCGCGCGGGGAGATTTTCCACCGGAATCATGCCGGGCGGCCATGGCCAACGCCTGCTCCAACGTGGGAAGCTTGGTAAGGGCCACCCCGGCCTCAACCCTCCCGGCAAAACCGCCGCCGGTAATGACGGCCAAAACCATAAAAAAAGCAAGGAATTGTGCGGTTGGCTTGGGGTAAGGACGGGTGGGAATCATGCGCTCAGGCTCCGCTCAAACCCCTTGGAAGACTTTAAAATAACTGTCAATGGGTTGTTTGGGGGGAACAAAAAAAAAGGGATACTGAACAACCGAAAAGAGGTCTTGATGGCAACCAAGAAGATAACCGAAGTTATCAATAACTCTTTGAGGCTTTTCTGCCTAAAAATTAGGCATACTGTCCAGTATCCCGAACCTTTATATGAAAAATTTAGCATAGAGATCGGCCTTATGTCAATACAATTTTAGGATCGAGAGGGCTCCCACTCCCTAACTTAAATTCAATTAATCTAATTATTACAAGTATTTATGATACATATGCCCCAACAAGGCGATAGATAATTTCTCAGGAGTGAATTTGTAACGCTTTGATTTTTAAGGGATTATGAAACCAACTTTTTTGCTGTTGGAATCCTTATATTGGAAGGCAAAATAATAATAAACCTTTAATTTTCAATGAGTTATTGATTTTATGACTATTCACCGATCCCGAAGGGGACCGGCACAAACGTGAGGATAAGCATGGCTATGGACAGATATCCCATGACACGTTGTTTAGGTTCCAGAGGAATTTGCTCGTCCAATACCGGCGGGTGCCGCAATCCCATTATAAATACCAGCCCCGCCCAAAACCACCAACCCGGCCAATAAAATCCCAGAAGAAGTAACGCGAAAAAACACAACCCCGCTACCGTCAGCGCAACCTTGCGTGGAAAAAGAGAGTAAACCACATGGCCGCCATCCAATTGCCCCATCGGCATCAGATTCAGCGCCGTAAAAAACATCCCCAACCAACCGGCATAGGCCAAAGGATGCAGGGCAATGGTGACATTCTCCAACGTGGGATCGATCCCCAGAACCGCTTCAGTCATTCCCCATAAAATCAGAGAGGTACCAAAAAATATATTCGGCTCCTCTATCAAAGTTTTCCCCAGGGTCACTTGTGAATTTAGTAAACCGATCACCAGAACGGGCACCGCAACCACAAATCCTGCAATCGGGCCGGAAGCTCCGATCTCCATCAACGCCCTGCGGTTGGGGATGGGTTCCTTAATTATGATGAAGGCGCCCATTGTCCCAATGTTTAAAAAATAGGGTATCGGCGGTATGGGCAGGAAGTTCGGCAGTGATGAATTCACATTATTCAGCCGGCAGGTCCAGTAGTGGCCGAATTCATGGGCTCCCAGAATCAGTATCAGGCCGAATGAGTACCAAGGCCCACCCACCGTCCAGGTGGTGAATACCGTGGTGCCCAGGAGTCCGAGGAATAGGGCAAGAGTTTTAAAATTGATGGGAAAACGCGGATGCATCTGATAAGCGGGGGTTACCGGTTCCTGTTCCGGTCGGTCTTGTGATTCCATATCCATCAGTCAATACCAGCCGGAAAACCGGATCACCACTTGGATTCCAATTCCGAACCCGCGATTCAACTCGTTTTCAGCGGTTTGTGTTTGAAGGATTTTCCGTTTTTACCCGAATAATCCGCCACAATCTGGCCGTTGCCCACCAACTTGAATTTGTAAATAACCAGCCCTTCCAAACCCACCGGCCCGCGGGCATGGGTTTTATTAGTACTGATCCCGATTTCCGCCCCCAGTCCGAATCGGAAGCCATCGGCAAACCGCGTGGAGGCGTTCACCATCACGCTGGCCGAGTCCACTTCGTTCAGAAACCGCTGGGCGCGCTCCTTGTTTTCCGTGACGATGGTATCCGTATGGCCCGAGCCATGGGTATTGATATGTTCAATCGCATTATCAAGATCAGCCACCACTTTGATGGACAATTTGAGATCATTATATTCAGTGTCCCAATCTTCGGCCGCGGCCCTTTTCAGGTCCGGAAACAGACTGCAGGTCTTGAGGCAACCGACCAACTCCACTTCTTTTTCGCGCAATTGCTTCACCAGCGACGGTAATACCTCGGGAGCGATATTCTGATGCACCAGAAGCGTTTCCATGGCATTACAGGCGGCGGCGTACTGGAGTTTGGCATCGAGTGATACCCGGATCGCTTTTTCAATATCCGCCCCATCATCAATATAGACGTGGCACAATCCCTCCGAGTGACCCAGAACGGGAATCCGGGTATTATCCTGAACGAACCGGACAAACTGATTGCTTCCGCGCGGAATGATCAGATTAATGTATCGGTCCTGCTTCAACATCTCCGCCACTTCCGCCCGGGTTTCGATCAACTGCACCGCCGTGACCGGAACGCCCTCCACTTCGGATAAGGCTTTTTGTATCAGGTTGACAATCACCCGGTTGGAATTTTGCGCTTCGGTGCCCCCCTTAAGAATCACCGCATTGCCCGATTTGAAGCACAGAGCCGATATCTGGGGAACCGCGTCGGGCCGGGACTCGAAGATTGCGCCGATGACTCCAATGGGACAGGAGACGCGGGTCAACTCCAATCCCTCATCCAGCTCCATCGCCCCCTGCTCTTGCCCCACAGGATCGGGCAAGGCCGCTACACTGCGGATGCCCTGGGCCATGCCCATCACCTTGTTTTCATCCACCGCCAGACGAGCCACGAGCGGGCCGGGAATTTTTTCCTTTTTGGCGAACTCCATATCCTTCCGGTTCGCCTCGAGGATCTCTTCGCAATGGTTTTCGATCTGTTCTGCCATGCCCTGCAACACCCGGTTCTTGGTTGCCGTATCCAACCGGGACAAGGTCAATGCCGCGGCCTTGGCGTCGGCCGCAATCTCGGATAAGTTTTTTTCTGTCATGCTAGTCACTGGCGGCTGAGGGATAAAGGGGATTTTTAATTTTTTTCAGTTTCTTTTTGAGGACGTCCACCCCCTTTTCTCCGATCTCGTTACCCCACATTCGAAGAAATTGCAGGTTGCCCAACACCTTGGAGCCTGCCAGGTACATGGCACCCTGGGTGGTTATGCCATTCCATTGCAAGTCGAGCTCGATCAGCTTTTTAAAAACTACGGACTGGGTCATGGAAAGCATCCCCTGGTCGCCCAGCTTGTTGTTCTTGAGCAAAAGGGTTTTCAGGCGTTTCAACGTTCGGGATCCCGCCAGGCTGGCGATACCATCCGGACCAATTTTATTTTCGCCCAGATCCAGGATTTCGAGACGACTTAAATATTTGGACTCACTTAAAAATTTCAGTCCCTTGTCGCTGATTTTGTTATTCGCCAGCCGCAACTCCTTAATGTGGCTCATCACTTCGGATTGAACCAGCGCTTCGAGGCCTTCATCTCCGATCAGGTTCCCGGTGAGGTCCAGCGAAACCAGCTTCATGATCGCTTTGGACTCGGCGATGGCTTCCGCGCCCTGGGTTCCAATCTTGTTGCCGAACAGACTGATGGTCGATAGTTTGGGATAGGCCTTGGATTCGAACAAGGCTTTTACACCATCCTTTTCAATCTGGTTATTGAACAGATTGAGGACCTTCAGGTTCTGGAGATATTTGGACTGGGCCAGAGCTTCAGCCCCTTCATCTCCTATATTATGGGTATTCAAATCGAGGGTGACCACCTTTGCCAGAAGCTTCGACTGGGCCAACTGCTTGATGCCCTTGTCATACAGCATTCCGCTGTAGTTCAGCTTCAAATACTTGCCATCCTCCTTAAGCTCCTTGAGGATGATGACATTGATATCCAGAGCCCAGGCAACACCCCCCCCTGCCAGAAGCATCATCACCGCTCCCAGCCAGGCAACCCCAATTGATTTGATTCGAATTTTTCTCATGGAAAATTATGCACCGTGATATTAACTTCCAGGCCGTCCTGCAGCCAACCGATATTATTGTTTCCGGCGACCGTGGAAATGATTCCCCGAAGGTCTATTTTCCGGATACGGTGGTTGCCCCGATCTGAAAAATAAAGGTTCCCCTCGTTATCGAATACCATGCGATAGGGACTTCTCAATTGCGCTTTAGTGGCCGGACCACCATCCCCGCCATAACCACCGCCGCCTGTCCCTGCGACGTGAATGATTTGGCCTGCCTTATTTATTTTGCGAATACGATGGCTGGTTTCTTCAGCAATGAATAATTCACCCATAGGACTGAAGGTCAACCCTCCCGGAGACCGGATGCCCGCCTGAATTGCCGGACCGCCGTCGCCGGTATCTTTGAATTCCCCCGTACCGGCGATTGTAATCACGCTCCCATTTCGGTCGATTTTCCTGATTTTACTACTTCCTGAGTCGGAAACAAATATTTCTCCCGACTTATTAATGGCAATGCCATTGGGATGAATCTCTTCATCCGTAATTTCGCTCCAACTTTTGGAAGCCAGGGTGGATACGATTCCCTGAGTATCCACCTTACGGATTTTCCGGTTGGTCAAATCCACCAGATACACATTGCCCCGGCCATCCACCGCCATATCCTTAATCACCCCGAAAGAGGCCTGCACCGCCGGCCCCCCGTCTCCCCGGTCTCCCCTCACCCCATTGCCGGCAAACCGGGTGATTTTACCTTGAGCATCGATTTTTCGAACCAGCCAGCTGCTGCCCTGGGGGGAAATGAAATAAATATTGTCGTTCCGGTCCACCACCAGGGCATCCGGCAAATATAACGAGGCCCGGACTGCCGGACCGCCATCTCCTTCATTACCCAGATTACCGATCCCGGCCAGGGTGTATATATAACCTTTTCGGTCAATAAATCGCAGACGGTTACGCATTTTATCGGAAAAAACGACATTCCCCCGGCTATCGACCCCGATGCCGGATGGAAATTCAAGGGTGGCCCCCGTTCCCGGGCCGCCGTCCCCTCGAAACCAGGATTTCCCGTTACCGGCAAGCGTGGCCACCGCATGTGTTTTCAAATCCATGCTCCGGACCCGGAAGTGATTTCGGTCCACGATAATCAATTTTTCATCAGGGTTCAACGCCAGCGCAAAGGGCAAATGGAGGGTGGTTTCGGAAGAAATCTCATTATCTCCGTTGTACTCATATACCCCTATCCCCATAACGGTGGTCATAATGCCCAGCGGGTCCACCCGGCGAATACGGTTATTGTTCCGGTCGGCAATATAAAGATTACCGGCGTCATCCACCACCACATCGGTCGGATAGGCCAGACTGGCGCGCGTGGCCGGCCCGTAATCCCCGGCAAAAAAATGGGTGCCGTCACCCGCAACCGTGGTGATGATTCCCTGGGGATCGATCTTACGAATCCGGTTGTTGCCCCGGTCGGCGATGTACAGATTCCCCTTTTTGTCCAGATCGATCCCAAAAGGGTATTTCAGGGAGGCTTCCTCTGCCGGGCCAAAATCACCGCCAAATTCGGGAAGTCCCGTCCCGGCCACCGTGGTGATCACTCCCTTGGAATCTATTTTTCGAATACGGTTATTGGACCGGTCCGATATATAAAGAATCCCCTTGCGATGGCACACCAGATCGGATGGATAATTCAAATGGGCTTGGGTGGCCGGCCCGCCATCGCCTCCCATATCAGGCTTTCCCGTCCCGGCAACCGTGGTTACAATCCCCGTTTTATCTATCCGGCGAACGCGGTGATTGTTCCGGTCCGCTACAAATAAATTGCCCTCATTATCCAAACACAACCCAGCGGGAAAATTAAAGGCGGCTTGCAATGCCGGGCCGTTATCTCCACTGAACCCCGCTGTCCCGTTGCCCGCAATGGTGGTGATGATTCCGTCCGTGCTGATTTTTCGTATCCGGTTCTTGGAACGATGCGATATGTAAATAGCGCCGTCCGGGTCTACCGCCACCCCATCGACCAGAGTTAAAATTACCTGGGTCGCCTTTTTGCCGTCACCGATGTCCTTGTAGGGATGGGAACCCAGCCCCGGATTTCCGCTTAATTCCGATCCAAACAACATTAAGACCAACAGCAAAGCCAAAAAGCAAGCTCTTCTATATTTAATATAATTATTAAATTTCATATAGTTATACCACACTACTTAACTTATTTCATAAACTACCGGATAGTAATCTGGACCCGCTGATCCCGATTATATTTAAACATGGCCTTTAAGGTTTTCTCGCCCAATGGGTTCAGAATCATATCCAACAGAATCAGTTTAGGAAAGTTTTTGGATTTGATCAGCGCCATCGCCCCGGTATCAGTAATCGTATTCTGCCCGACATAGAGTTGGGTCAAATTGGGAAACCTTTTTGACTGAGCCAAACTTATCGCCCCGGCATCACCGATTTCATTTCTAAACAGGCCCAGGGTTTCCAGTTCTGGAAATCCCCTGGATTGGGCCAAATAGCGGACCGCCTCCGGGGTGATGAGGTTATCGTTCAGCAACAGGGTCTTGAGGTGAAGAAAATGGTCGGATTCCGCCATCAGGGCCAACCCGTCTTCCCCGATCTCATTTTTCCAGAGTTTCAAAATCTCCAGATTCTTCAGGTAGGGTGACTCCACAAGAAACTGCAGGCCAAGATCTCCGAGAAAGTTTCCCCATAAATCCAGATGCCTGAGTTGAGCCAGATGAGGAGACTGAGCTAAAGCCTGCATGCCCTCCTTCTTGATCAGGTTGCCTTCCAGCAGAAGGGTGGTCACCCCCTTTAAAATTTCCATCTGGGCCAGTTGCCGGGCGCCGGCAGTCCTGATTTTCATCCGCGTCAAGTCGAGGGTTTTGCCGTCGTTGCTCAAACGGCCTTTGACCTGGCTTTCCATATCCAGGGCCCGGGCTGGAGCAGGCAACAACAGGGTAAGCAGATAAATCCAAATAATGAGGACTTTTATGATAAATCGCGGCATTTTGATTTCCTGCTCCAACGAGGGGCACCACCCTGAAACTGAAAGGAAAAATGAGTTGAGTCAGGTTATCAAATATTTGAATATCGTGTAGATAATTTTTGTGCCCGCCTTGATCGTGCCGGATACGGTTCCAGTGATTTTGGAAACGCCGATTCGTATCCGGTAACGCACCGGCACCTCGCGGATGCGCAGCCCCTTCTGCACGGCCTTGATCTGCATTTCCACCGTCCAGCCGAAATCCTCATCGCGCATGCCGATCGCCCGCAGGGATTCATAACGAATCGCACGGAACGGCCCGAGGTCGGTAAACGTATGATGGAAAAACATGCGGATCAGAAAAACCGCCAGCTGGTTGCCATAGCGGGCCTGCGGCAGCAGAGCCTGCCGGCTCTCTTTCAGGATCATGCGGCTGCCCACCACAAAATCCGCCTCTCCAGAAACGATCGGCTGCAGCAGCAGGTCAATTTCCTCCGGATAATCACTGTAATCGCCGTCCAGGAACACCACGATATCGGGCTCGTCCAGCGCCTCCATTCCGGTGAGGCAGGCCCTGCCATAACCCCGGCGTTTTTCATGGACCACGGTGGCCCCATTCTCGCGGGCCACGGCGGATGTCCGGTCGGTGGAATTGTTATCGACCACGATGATCTGGTGCAACCGGTCCCGGGGAAGATCGTTCAAGACATGGGGAAGGGACTCTTCTTCATTAAAGGCGGGAATGATTACCGAAATTTTCGGGGACATGGGCCGCCCCTATTTGCCGTCCTGCAGCGCCTGTTTGATATTGCGGACAAACACGCCAAGCTTTTCATTCCGCTCTGCCGGGTTCTTGCAATCATCAATCATTTGCACCAGGGCGCTCCCGACGATCACCCCGTCGGAACATTCCGCCGCGGCTTTGGCCTGCTCCGGCCCGGAGATGCCGAAGCCGATCAAAACCGGTAGAGGGGTCGCCTGTTTGATCCGGCTTACCCTGTCTGCCGCACCCTCTGCCAGCGAACTGCGCACCCCGGTCACCCCCGTCAGGGAGACGTAATAAATAAAACCCCGGCTTTTTTTGCCGATCATCTCGATCCGCTCCGGGGTACTGGTGGGGGCCAAAAGATAAATCAGGTCCAGGCCGTTCGCCGCGGCCCGTTTGTCAAATTCGCCGGCTTCTTCCGGGGGCAGGTCGGGAATGATCACCCCGTCCACCCCGGCATCGGCGGCATCCTTCACAAACGCTTCCTGCCCGTATACGAACACCGGGTTATAACTGGTCATCAGGACGATCGGCAGTTGCGACGACTGGCGAATCTCACGCACCAGTTGGATGATTTTTTTCAGGGTGGTGCCGCTTTTGAGAGAACGCTGGGAAGCCGCCTGGATCACCGGCCCGTCCGCCAGTGGATCGGAAAACGGCACGCCCAATTCAATGATATCCGCGCCGCCGTCCTCGATCACCGAGAACAACTCCCGGGTCGAATCCAAATCGGGATCGCCAGCGGTGATAAAGGCCACCAGCGCTTTTTCGCTTTTCGACTTGAGCCAGTCGAATCGTTTTTGGATACGGCTCACAGCTCCTCCTTCAGAAAATCCGCTACCTGATCCACGTCCTTGTCCCCCCGTCCGGACAGACAGATCACGATGATCTTGTCCTTTTTCATTTTCGGCGCGACCTTCGCCACCTCGGCGATGGCGTGCGCCGACTCCAGCGCCGGGATGATGCCCTCGGTGCGCGACAACAGTTTGAATCCTGCCAGCGCTTCCTTATCGGTGATGGAGGCGTATTCCGCCCGCTTGCTGTCCTTGAAATAACTGTGCTCGGCGCCAACGCCGGGGTAATCCAGTCCGGCGGAAATGGAATGGGCTTCGGTAATCTGGCCGTCGGAGTCGAACAGCAGGTAACTCTTCATACCGTGCAGGACGCCCACCGCGCCATGCCCCAGCGACGCGCCGTGTTTACCGGTCTCGATGCCATATCCGGCGGCTTCGACGCCGATCATTTTGACTTCTTTATCCTCCGCGAAGGGGTAAAACAAGCCCATCGAGTTACTGCCCCCGCCGACACAGGCCACCAACGCATCCGGCAGGCGGCCCTCGGCTTCCTGAATCTGTTCCCGGGCTTCGTCGCCGATCACTCGCTGAAAATCCCGGACGATCATCGGAAACGGATGCGGCCCCACCACCGAACCGATGATGTAATGCGTATCCTCCACCGTGGTGATCCAGTTGCGGATGGCTTCACTGGTGGCGTCTTTCAAGGTTCGCGTGCCGGAGGAAACCGGGATGACCCGCGCGCCGAGCAGTTTCATGCGGAACACGTTGAGCGCCTGACGGCGGATGTCTTCCTCGCCCATGAAAACATCACACTCCAGATCGAACAACGCCGCGGCGGTGGCGGTGGCCACGCCGTGCTGGCCCGCGCCGGTTTCCGCGATCACCCGTTTCTTACCCATACGCTGGGTGAGCAGGGCGCTGCCGATGGTGTTGTTGATCTTATGGGCGCCGGTGTGGTTCAAATCCTCGCGCTTGAGATAAATTTTCGCGCCGCCCAACTTGCGGGTGAGGTTTTCGGCAAAATAAAGCGGCGAGGGCCGCCCGACATATTGCTTCAAATAATACTTGAGTTGTTTCTGGAATTCGGGATCGCTCCGCGCTTCGTTATACAGCTTTTCGAGATCCGCGAGGGCGGGCATCAACGTTTCGATGACGAATTTCCCGCCGAACTCTCCGAAATGGCCGCTTCGATCCGGCAATGTGGGTGAACTCATAACTCTCTCCTGTTAACCTTCGCGCACCGCTTTTAAAAACGATTTTACCTTTTTGGGATCCTTTTTCCCCGGCGACCGCTCGACCCCGGAGCTGACATCCACGCCATAGGGCTGCGCTTTTTTAATGGCCGCTTTCACGTTCCCCGGATTCAATCCGCCGGCGATGATGACCGGACCGTATTTATTCGCGCGTCCGGCAAGGTCCCAATCGAACACTTTCCCGGTGCCGCCCCATTGATCCTCTTTATAGGTATCGAGCAAAAACGCATCCACCGTATAGCGCTTCATTTCTCTCAAGGAAGCGGCGTCTTTAACCCGCACCACCTTGATCACCCGGGGCTTGATCTTCCTGCAAAACGCGGGCGACTCGTTGCCGTGCAATTGAACCGCATCCAAGCCACACTGCACAGCGATGCGGTTGATTTTTTCCGCCGTCTCATTCACAAACACTCCCACCCGGTTGACGAAGGGCGGAAGTTTCGAGCAAATTTCTTTCGCGGTTTTGACCGTCACACTGCGCGGACTCCTTTTGTAAAAAATAAAGCCGATAGCATCGGCGCCGAACTCCACCGCCAACAGGGCGTCCTTCAGACGAGTGGTGCCGCAGACCTTGACCTTAACTGGCGGATTGGGTTTTGCCATGTCCCATAAACTCCTGAAGTTTATTGGAAATATTCGGCGCCTTCATCAGACTTTCGCCGATGAGAAACGCATGCATCCCCAACCCTTCAAACTCCTCGATCTGCGCGCGGCTGTGAATGCCGCTTTCGCACACCAGAAGCAGGTGGTCCATACCGCGTGTTTCCTTGAGCAGGCGGCGGGATATTTCAAGATCGGTTTTGCCCGAAGTCAAATCCCGGTTGTTGATGCCCAGCAGCTCCGCACCGGCATGAAAGGCTTTTTCCATATCCTGCTCATGATGCGTTTCCACCAGTGCGGTCAGGCCGATCTCCTGCCCCAGCTCCAGCAGATCCTTCAACTGATTTTTGTCCAGCGAGGTTGCGATCAACAGAAAAAAATCGGCGCCGCAGGCACGCGATTCATATACCTGATACTCATCAAAAATAAAGTCCTTGCGCAGCAACGGAATCGATACCACCTGCCGGGCCTGTTCCACCGTTTCCAGACTCCCGCCGAAAAACCGGCTTTCGGTCAAAATAGAAATCGCCGCAGCACCGCTTTCGGCATAGGTCCGGGCGATGGACAGGGGATCGAACCGCTCCACCAGATCGCCTTTAAACGGGGTGCGCCGCTTGATCTCCGCAATGATTTTAGAATTTTCCTTCGAGGCCTTTATAGCATTGACGATGGATATAGTTTTCCGCTGGTCCCCGATTTTATTTTTGACTGCACTCAGCGGAGTCTCGCGCCGGGTGTTTTCCAGTTCCACTTTTTTAGCGGCGAAAATTTTATCGAGAATAGTACTCATGCTCACCAGCCCTACGAATGACTGAGGCGGCACAGGTCCTTCAATTTCTGCCGCGCTTCCCCGGAAGAGATGGATTTTAGAGCCACCGCCAGCCCTTCTTTTATAGTGGCGGCTTTGCCGACCGCGACTATGGCTGCCGCCGCGTTCAGCAAAACGATGTCCCGTTGGGGGCCGCCTTTTCCGTCCAGCAACTCTCGCAGGATGGTGGCGTTATCCTCCGCCGAGCCGCCCTTCAAATCCTGCGCTGAACAATACTCGAGGCCCAACTTTGTGGGATCCAGAAAATAATCCTTTATTTCTCCATTAGTTAACTCAGATACTTTCGTGTTGCATGTTAAGGTGATTTCATCCAGACCGTCCTCGCCATGCACCACGAAGGCATGCAGAGTGCCCAGGTTTTTAAGAACGTGAGCCAAAGGAGAAGTCCATTTGGAATCGTACACACCCACCACCTGCGCCTGCACCCCGGCGGGATTGGTCAGCGGCCCCAGCAGATTGAAGATTGTGCGGAATCCCAATTCCCGGCGCACATCGGCGGCGTGCTTCATGGCTTTATGCAGGGTCGGCGCGAACAGAAATCCGATGCCCGCCATCTCGACACAGCGCTCCACGATTTTTTTATCCGCTTCGATATTGACCCCAAGGGATTTGAGCACATCCGCGCTCCCGGAGCGGCTGGAGACCGCCCGGTTACCGTGCTTGGCGACGGGTATACCGGCTCCCGCCACCACAAACGCGGCGGTGGTGGAAATATTGAAGGTGTCGGCGCCATCGCCGCCGGTGCCACAGGTGTCGACCACCCCTTTGACGGGGATGTCCAGCGGCACGGCTTTTTCGCGCATCACTTTCGCGGCGCCGGAAATTTCCGCCACGGTCTCGCCTTTCATGCGCAGTGCCGTGAGAAATGCCCCCAACAACGAGCGGTCCACCTTGCCCTCCATGATGAGGGTCATGATGGCCACCATCTCGTCTTCCGTCAGGTCGTGGCCGTCGACCACCTTATGCAGTATGTCCTGTGCCTTCATGTTCGTATGCCTTTTCCGCCGGCAGGTTGATAAAGTTTTTCAGCAGATCCTTACCATGTACGGTCAATATGGATTCCGGATGAAACTGCAGGCCCTCGATTACGAACTCCTTGTGACGAATGCCCATGATCTCGCCGTCATCCGATTCGGCGGTAATTTCAAAGCAGTCCGGCAGATTCGCCCGGTTGACCACCAGTGAGTGATAGCGCGTCGCTTCAAACGGATTCGGCAGGTCTTTGAATACGGTTTTTCCATCATGAGAAATCATCGAGGTTTTACCGTGCATGAGTTTTTTGGCTTTTATAATTTCACCGCCAAACGCCTCCGCCACCGATTGATGCCCCAGGCAAACTCCCAACAACGGAATTTTTCCGGCAAAGTGCTTGATCACTTCCTTGGAGATGCCCGCCTTGGAAGGGGTGCAGGGTCCGGGGGAAATCACGATTTTCCGGGGTTTTAAATTTTCGATCTCCTCCAGGGAAATTTTATCGTTGCGGTACACTTCCAGTTCCGCGCCCAGCTCGCCCAGGTATTGCACCAGATTGTAGGTGAAGGAGTCGTAATTGTCGATCATCAGGATCATGGCAGAAGCCCCCTTCCCGCCAAGCCGATGGCCTTGAGCATGGCTTTGCCCTTGTTCATGGTCTCTTCGAATTCCTTTTCCGGTACCGAGTCTGCGACAATCCCCGCGCCGACGCCGAGGTAGCCGACCTGATCTTTCACCACCAGAGTGCGGATGGCGATGGCGGTATCCATGTTACCCGAAAAGCTGATGTAGCCCACCGCGCCGGCATAAATTCCGCGCCGCGTCGGTTCCAGCTCGTCGATGATTTCCATCGCGCGAATTTTTGGGGCGCCGGAAACCGTGCCTGCAGGAAAGGCCGCCGCCAGAACGTCGAAACAGTCCAGTCCTTCTTTCAACTTTCCCCGTACGTTGGAAGCGATGTGCATGACGTGGGAATAGCGCTCGATGCTGAATTTTTCGTTGACCTCGATGGAATGCACCCGAGCCACCCGGCCCAGGTCGTTGCGCCCCAGATCCACCAGCATGATGTGCTCGGCTAATTCCTTTTCGTCTTGCAGGAGATCCTTTTCCAGCAACAAATCCTCTTCTTCGTTTTGGCCCCGCTTGCGCGTTCCCGCGATAGGGCGAACCTCCACCAAGTCTCCCTCCAGCCGCACCAGCACCTCCGGCGAGGAACCGACCACCTGCACATCCCCAAAATTCAGGTAGTACATGTAGGGTGAAGGATTGATGGTCCGCAGCGCCCGGTAAATAGTAAACGGGTCCTGCTGGAGATCGAACTTGAGGCGTTGCGACAACACCACCTGAATGGCATCGCCTTCATGAATATAACGCTTGGCCTTGAGCACCGCTTCCTTAAAATGCTCCTTGGCGAAATTGGATTCGATACGCGGGTCTATTTCCGCCGATGAGTCCGAATCCCCTGTGGACATATTGGGAACGGGCTGACGCAGTTTCTTTTCGAGCGCATCGATTTTGGCGATCGTTTCCTGATACACCTCTTTCAAGTCACGATCCTGCGTGTGCGCGTTGGACACCACCTTGATCGTCTGATTGACATTATCAAAAATCAGCAGGGTATCCGTGATCACAAAAATGGAATCGGGAATATCCAGATCGTTTTCGGTCTCATCCGGCAGGTTTTCAAAATAGCGCACCATGTCGTAACTGATGAACCCCACCGCGCCGCCTGAAAATCGGGGCAAATCCGGCATATCCACCGGTTGGTATTGCGACAGGATATCCTTTAATACGGAAAGCGGGTTATTCCCGTCGATGTTTTTCTTTTCCGCGACGCCGTTGTTGCGGACGATGACGGCCGGCCCTTTCGTCTCGATAATGATTGAAGGCCCGCATCCGAGAAAACAGTAACGCGCCCACTTCTCCCCGCCCTCCACACTTTCGAGCAGAAACGAATACGGCTCGCCGCCGATTTTCATGTAGGCGGAAACCGGGGTGTCGAGGTCGGCCAAAATTTCCTTGTACACCGGAATCAGGTTGCCTTGCTTCGCGCTCTCTTTAAATTCTTCAAATGTCGGTTTGTAACCCATGATCCCTCAATAAAAAAAGCACAGCGAAACTGTGCCCGGATGATCCACGACCGTTAAAAGTCACCACAATTTCAATAGCTTAGTTTATAGACTTTATCATTTTCAGGTGAGCAGGGTCAAGCGGTTTGAAAACGGCGGGAACGGCCCACAGGCCGTCACTTAAACCTTAAAAATTTCAACGATTAAGAAACTACTCGACAGCGGTCCAATCCTCGCCGTTCCAGTGGAGGATGAGGCCGTTGTCGCCGACGGCGTACATGTTGTCCTCGGAGCTTCCCCAGATGGCGGTCAGGTATTCCTCGGTATTGGACTCGATGCGAATCCACTGGTCGCCATCGAGGAACATGATCATACCCAAATCGCCAACCGCGAAGACAAAATCCGCGTTGGGTCCCCAGATGTCGAGAAAGAATTCCATGGTCTGCGAAGGCATCTCCTTGAACTCGGCGCCGTTGAAATGGGTCAACGTGCCGTCGGAACCGCAGAAGTACATGTTGTCGGAGCCGAAACCGCAGATGCTGTACAGCTCGGCGTTGGAGTTGAAGGTCAACCGTTCCCAGTGATCGTCCACCAGGCGCAAGGCCAGTCCGTCGAAGCCGACGGCGTAGGTACAATCTTCGTTGCCCCACAAAGCGGCGACGTCGGTTTGGGTGCCGGACTGCATGAACTTCCACCGGGAGCCGTCCCAGCGGGCGATTTTGCCCAACCGGCAACAGACATAAATCTCATCCGGTCCCCGGCCCCAGATGCCGGACATGGGGGGAAAGCTTTCGGTATCCTCCGCCTGCCACACCTTGCCGTCGTAACGCAGAATCTTGCCGTCGGTGCATACCCCGTACAAATTATCGGGCGCACTGCCCCACATCCGCTTGACGGTCCAGCGTCCGCCGGAATCCATTTTCGTCCATTGCTTGCCGTCGAAATGAAGGAGTGTTCCCTCAGCCCCGCCGACGAATATATTGTCTTCACCAAACCCGTATATGGACAGCAAATGACTGGTCGTCAGACTGCTCATTCTTAACTCCCCTAAATTCGATATCTCAATTTAACTGCGCCCCCCTTCGACAGGCTCAGGGTGACAGAATAAAAAAAATTAGCACCGGGCCTTGCCCGGTCCCCTCCTTACCAAGGAGGGGATACAGGGGAGGTTATCAAAACCCCTCCTCAATCCTCCCCTTGGTAAGGGGAGGAGGAATAAGGCCAAACCCAGATATTTACAGATGGCTTACAGCGACAGATCGTTCCATTGTTTGCCGTCGTAGCGCAGAACGGCGCCGTTTTCTCCGCAGGCATAGATCTGGTCGGCGGCCAGTCCCCGCACTTTGGTGAGGTAATTGTCGTTACCGGATTCCATGGGGCGCCATTGTCGGCCGTCGTAATGGAGAATGATGCCGTTGTCGCCCACCGCGAAAATATTGTCATCCGCCGTGCCCCAGACACTGAGCAGATATTCCTGGGTGCCGGATTTCATGGGCTGCCATTCCTCGCCGTTGAAGTGCAGGATGGTGCCTTCCGATCCCACTACGTACACACTGTTATTGCTCGTGCCCCAGACGCCATAGAGGGAGACGGTTTCTTCCGTTAATTCTTCCCGGCGTTGAAACTCCTTGCCGTCATAGAACCGGTAAATACCCTCGCCGCCGATGGCGTGGATATGATCGATATCCTCGCCCCAGAATCCGAACAGGTCGTGGATGGTATTAGGCTCACGGTATTCCCAGGCTTTGCCGTTCCAAAACAACACACGGCCCCCCACCCCGAATATGAAAAGGTTATCCGAATCGTACCCGTACACCGAGTTGAGGGAATCAAAATTCCCGGTATCGATCTGCTGCCAGTCCTTGCCCTCGAAGTGGAGTACGACGCCGCCGATGCCCACCGCGTAGATATCGTTCTCATGCGCGGCCCAGATGCCCATCAGGGGATTGGCGTTGCCCGTGCGCACGGGGGTCCAGTCCTCCCCATCGTAGTGCTGGGGAATGCCGTCTTTCCCGACCACGTAAATGCTGTCTTCCCGGAGCGGACAGATATCCAGCAGGTCCGGATTTTCACCTGTAAACATGAAATACGCTCACCTTTCTCATTGCCATTGGGATGATTTTAAAACCCAAACGGTGCAAAAGCGTTTTATTGTAACCGAAACCGGGAGCGGCACAATTAAAAGGATGAAGGCCGAGCGGGAAACCCAGTAGGACAGGCGAGAGATTTTCAAAAGGCAGGAAGAGGGTCAGACCGCTTCGCCACCGTGCCCCAGGCGGAAAACCAGGTTTTCCAGATTAGGAAGATTGGGGGAATTTTTGATCAATTCCTGAACTTCTTCGCTGATGTCGTTATGGATCAGCACCAGGCTTTTCAGGTTTTTGAGATATTTGGAATCCGCGATTGCGCGGGCGCCTTCGTCGGTAATCTCGGTTTCGTACAAGTCGAGCAGAGTCAGGTTCTGCATCTTCTCCGAATCAGCGATGGCCTGAATGCCCCGGTTGCCGATGGGATTGTAGGTCATCGTCAACTGTTCCAGATTTTTCAACGTATCGGAATTGGCCAGCGCGACGGCTCCTTCGGTTTCGACGAAGTTCCAGTTTAAATTAAGCTCCGTCAACTTCGACAGATTTTGAGATTGGGCGATTGCCAGAGCCCCCTCATTGGCGATATTGTTGCGGTACAGGGACAACTGGTTGAGGCGCGTCAGGCTTTTGGAATTCGCAATCGCTTTCACCCCTTCGTCTCCCAGGCCGTCACCGATCCACAGGGAAACCAGATTCCCCATAATATTGGAGGCCGCCAGCGCCTTGGCTCCTTCCGCCGACACTTTGTTGTCGCTGAGAATCAATTCGGAAAGGTTCAGCATGGTTTTGGATTTGGCCAGGGCCTTGACCCCTTCATCCGTCACCTCATTTTTGAACAGGTTGAGAACGGTGAGGTTTTTCATGGCGGGACATTCGAGAATAGTCCGGAGCCCTTCATCTCCCACTTCGTTGAACTCGAGGAACAAAGCCGTGACACCCTTGATCTCATCGCTTTTCATGATCTCAGCGATATCGGCATCCTTCAGTTCCTTTTCCCGCAAATCGAGTTCACTGTTTTCTATATTGAACCCTGCTTTGACCAACTCCACGGTATCGACCATAATTCTGCCCTGTCCCCTTTTCCTGAAATGGATGTAAGTCGCCTATTTTAGAAAAACGAACTGCTTTGTAAAGGATTAATTTTAAAAGTTTGAAGGCACACCTTGTGGGAAGGCAGGGAGGTTGATATGATATCCGCACCTTCCAACCGCCGGGGAGGCGTATTAGAAGGTTGGTTTTCTTGATCTTAACCTTGAAATAACCCTTAATAACAGGCCCTTTTCGATAGAAATAACATGTCCACATCATCCGAAAAAGAGAATCGCGACGATCCGGGAAATCCCAAACTGCCGCCCACCGGCAGCGGGCAGAAAACAGGAAGACTGCCCAAAATACCCACGGCGGGCGTAAGCCCCAAACTGAGATTCTTTGTCATCGGATTGACGTTTCTTACCTTGATGGTTTTTGGTGTGTTTGTCGCCCTGTTCATCAAAAAGGCATTCATCACCGGACCTGAAACCACCTGGGGGCCGCAGTATCTTACGATCGCTGAAGAACTCAAGACCCGGGGACTCCGGCCGCAGGCCATCGAACACTATCAAAAATACCTGGACACTCAGAAGGTGGACCTGGAAACCCGTTCCCGGATTTCATTCGACATCGGCGCCCTGTATGCCGAACTGGGACAATGTGATAACGCGGTGGTCTGGTTCCTCCACGCAAAAGCGGCACAACCGGCAACACCCCGTACCCGGGAAACCGAAACTCAAATCCAACAATGCCGGAGTCAGCACAAAGCATCCCAATGAATCTGATGCGGTTGCAAGAGTTGATTTTTGCGGGGTACCTGTGCCTTGCGGGAGAGCGCCGGGTGCGGGAAAAATAATTCTTTGCCGGTATATTTCTTGATATAATAATTGAGTTAGTGCATTAACCCTCTGTCCTTCAAGGTTTTCCGGACCTTGACTTCAGAAGTTGGCAATCCTATTAAATGAGACAGGCGCTATTACTCTCGAGTTAATTCTCCATCGTTAAATTTTAAGGAGTTTCGATAATGGAAGACTATTCCAAACCCAGGTATCAAAGTCAGGATGCCATCGCGGCGGAACAACAGCGGTTCATGGTGCGCGTTTACAACTGGATGGGCTCCGGATTGGCCATCACCGGAGGGATGTCCTGGTATATCAGCACCAATGAAACGATGATGAATCTCCTGGTGACCCAACCCATACTGTTTATTATTTTGCTGGTGGTTGAGTTGGGACTGGTATTTTATCTTGCGGCCCGCGTCATGAGAATGTCGGCCAGCCAGGCGATGGGAGTGTTTTTCCTGTATGCCGGACTCAACGGCGTCACCCTGGCGCCGCTGTTCATGCTCTACACCACGGCATCGCTGGCCTCCACCTTTATGGTGACGGCGGGAATGTTCGGGGCGATGAGTTTTTACGGCTACACCACCAAGAAGGATTTAACCTCGTGGGGTAGTTTCCTCTTTATGGGATTGATCGGGATCATCATCGCTTCCATCGTAAATATGTTTATGAACAGTTCGGCGTTGTACTGGATCATCACCTACGCTGGAATTCTTATATTTGTCGGGCTGACCGCCTACGATACCCAAAAAATCAAGGAAACGAATATCCTGGGAAACGAAGGCACCGAGGAGGATACCAAGGAAGCCATCCGGGGGGCGTTATCGCTTTATCTGGACTTCATCAACCTGTTCCTCATGCTCCTCAGGGTGATGGGAACTCGCCGTTAATTGCACTACCCATTCCAATTACAAAGGGTTTCTCCGAAATCAGGGGAACCCTTTATTTTTTGAACGATGAACTGGCACAGAACCTAGCGGCTGTCCGATTCGACTCCCGCGATAAAACCCCGGATTTGGGCTTTCTGTGCGGCGGAACCTTTTTCAAAAATGTTGAGGAGTTTGGACACCGTTTTTCGGAAATCCTTATCCTGCATCCAGTCCATCATATCGCGAACTGATGTGGATTCAGTTTGAAACCTTTCCTCTTTACTGGCCATGGATCCTTCGCCGGTGAGAAGCCAGCAAATGTTCATATCGGTCTTCTGACAAAGACCAGTCAAAGTAGTAGCCGAAGGCAAAGACTTATCGTTTTCCAAATCCGATAAAGAACCTTGCGAAACATGAATAAGTGCGGCTACATCGACCA
>CBDVDB010000003.1:0-32047 GCA_965372625.1 uncultured Nitrospinaceae bacterium | reverse complement strand
TTTTCCGCAAAACAGGGCGAGGCCATTAATAAGGCGAGGCCGAGGGACAAAAGGTGTTTTTTCATAGGTTGGCCTTGGTGAAATACTAATTATTAGAGACTACTTCAAAACTATAAATCAAAAACCTGGAGAATCCAAGGAAGCAACTTGCGGTAAAATAGCCATGCGGTTTCCGGAAAACTGCGGATTCCATTGAGAACCCTTCGGGTTTCTGATAACCTTTTGCTATTATTTGTCTCTATCATACCAATCCTTGACCGAAAGAGCCTGCATTTTGAACTCCAATATTCAACCGCGAAAAACCCGGAAAATTCGTATCGGCACCCTGACCATCGGGGGCGATTCTCCGATAGCCGTGCAAAGCATGACGGCCACCCGGACGGTGGATATCGACGCCACCGCCCGGCAGATTCAAATTCTGGAAAAGGCCGGGGCCGATGTCATCCGTATCGCGGTCGACAGCAAAGAAGACGTCGAGGCCCTGAAGAAACTGCGGAAGATGTCCAACGCGGTGTTTTCCGTGGACCTGCAGGAAAATTACCGGCTGGCGCCGCTGGTCGCTCCCCATGTCAATAAAATCCGCTATAATCCCGGTCATTTGTATCACCTCGACAAGCATTTGAGTATTCCGGAGAAGGTGGATGTCATCGTGAAAGCCGCCCGCGAGCACGATTGCGCTATCCGCATCGGGGTCAATTGCGGCTCGGTGGACCCCAATTACAAGGCTCAATACCGGGACGATCCCCTGGAGGCCATGATTCGGTGCGCGGTGGATCATTGCGGTCTGCTGGACGATCTGGGATTCGAGGATTATTGTGTTTCCCTGAAGGATTCCGATTGCCGGGAGGTGATCGAGGCCAATAGGCGATTTGCGGCCGAGCGGCCGGATGTGCCCCTGCATCTCGGGGTGACCGAAGCCGGGATGCCGCCGGAGGGGATCATCAAAACCCGCATCGCGTTTGAGCAATTGATTCCGGCGGGAATCGGCGATACCATCCGGGTATCCCTGACTGTTCCCGATGACGATAAAGGCGAGGAGATCGCCGTAGGGCGCGCCATACTCCAAGATATTGAGGAAGGGCGGTTTAGGTCGGTTCCGGAGAACTTTCTGGACGGGCTCAACATCATTTCCTGCCCCAGCTGTTCCCGGGTCGAGAACGGAAAATTTGTGGATTTAGCGCAGGATGTGCGTAAAATGACCGCATACGCCGAGAAATACAAGATCACCATCGCGGTCATGGGATGCCGGGTGAACGGTCCCGGTGAAACCGACGATGCCGATCTCGGTCTCTGGTGCGGTCCGGTCCACGTTAACCTGAAAAAGGGACCGGAGGCGGTCGGGGCGTTCAGCTACGATGATATATTGGGGCGGCTCAAGGAAGAACTCGACAAGCTGATCGAGCAGAAGTTTGGGTCGCCGGCGGTTTCGGATTAATTTAATTTCAGGAAGAGACGATTTATGGAATTCAAAGTAGAAGAACTGGAGGGGGCCCGGCGCAAACTGGATATCAAAATTCCCGGAGACGTGGTGGCGCAAAGGATCACCCGCGCTTACAAGGAAATCAATAAACAGGTCAAAATGCCCGGCTTTCGCCCGGGTAAAATTCCGCAGAGCGTCCTCGAAAAGCAGGTGCCGCTGGAATCCATGTCGCAACTGTGGCAGGAGTTGATGCAGGAATATTACGACAAGGCGCTGATGGAAACGGGAATTGTTCCCGCCGGGCCGCCGGAGATCGACCATTCCGCCATCAACGAAATCAAAAAGGACAAACCGTTTTCATTTTCCGTGATGCTGGACATCAAGCCGGAAGTGAAATTCAAAAATTATAAAGGGCTCAAATTTAAAAAGACCCTGTTCGAAGTGAAGGAATCCGAAATCGAGGCTTCCATCCAGAAAAACCTGGAACCCCTCGGGACATTTGAGATTTGCCGGGAGGATCATCAGGTACAGTTGGACGATCACCTGGTAATGGATTTCGAAGGCTATCTCGGTAACGAGCCGCTGGAAAACGGAGATGCCAGGGATTATAAATTGCGCGTGGGCGAAAAGAAAATGATCGCCGGTTTCGAAGACCAGTTGATCGGGCAGAAAAAAGGCGAGGAGTTCGAGGTCAAGGTCACATTGCCGGTCGACTGGAACAAGAAAATCCGGCGGGTGAGCATGCCGATTCCGGGCGCCACTGAGAAGGAGGCGGACGATCTGGCGACATTCCAGGTCCGCATCAAGGAAATCAAAAAACTGAAACTGCCGGAGTTGACCGATAATTTTGTGCAGCAACAGGGGGAGGAGTCGGTCGAGGCGTTCCGCAGAAAAGTGAAGGCCGACATTCAGGCGATGAAGGAGCATGCCGAAGAGATGCGCATCAAGCAGGATATCTTCAATTACCTGGTGAAGGAGCACGACGTCAAACCCCCGGAATCGCTGGTCAAGCAGGAATTAAAGTTCATGATCGAAGGGATGAAGTTTCAGATCGAACAGTCTGGAATGAAATTCGAGGATTCCGGGTTCGATCCGGAACAGGCCGAGCATGAATGGCGCGAGCGGGCGGAGTTTAACACCAAGGGCTACGTCATTCTGGAAGGCATTGCCCAGGCGGAGAACATCCATGTGGCACAGTCGGACATGGAAGCGGAGTACAAGCGCCTGGCTGAGGAAACCAAAAAATCAATTGAAAAGATAAAGCAATCGCTGTTCTCCAATCAGGATTATATGACGCAGACCAGTAATCGCATCCTCAGCCAGAAGGCGCTTAATTTGATTTTTTCCCACTGCGAGTTTGAGTTTTTATCAGAAGCCGACATGAAAAAAGAGTTATTAAAGGAAAAAGAAAAAAAAGCGCCGCCAACCACTCCATAAAACAATACCTCCCATCCGTGAGGAATGGGTTGCTCATAGAAGGTCGTCATGCTGAAGTACGTCAAGGTAATGGATGAGGAGGAGTTGCCGCCCGGCAAGTCCGCGATCATCACCGCCGGAGATGACGAGATCGCCCTGTTCAATTACAAGGGCAAGTATTTCGCCATCGCCAACAAGTGCCTGCACAAGGGCTCGCCACTGGGGGAAGGACGGATCGAGGAGGGGGTGGTGATCTGCCCCAATCACGAATGGCGGTATGATCTGGAAACCGGATACTGCCGGCAGAACCCCTTCATGAAAACCAAAATTTACCCGGTGCGCCTGCACAAGGGCAAGATTCGAATCGGCCTCGAAGTCATCGAAAAGGATGCGCATCTCAAAGCGGTGGGCAAAGGTGAGAACAAGCCTCCCGAAACTTTAAAGTTCAAAATTCCCACCATCCAGAAACCCATCAATCCCGACGAGACGCTTTAAAAATTTTAGGACGATTCTTCCGCTTTTAATTTCTTCTTTTTCTTACCCCACGTCCATATTTTCAATTGTGAGCCGAAATTAAAGGCCTGGTCCATGAGGGATTCGCCGTCCATGGATTCCCAGCTGCCTTTCTGTTTCTGGGTCAGCAATTCGTAAATGGGATTTTTCATGGAGGTATGGAACAACTCCAGATCCTCGTGGCTGATTTTTTTATGCAGCAGCACTTTGATGGCGACCTGGTCTATCTCGTATTCCTCTCTAAGGCCATTCAGGGCCTGCTCCAGTGAATCCCCGCTTTGGATATTCTTTTCGATAGCTTCCTCGATGGCTTGGTTACGTTTGGCAAAGGGGTAGTGGCTGTAGTCCAGTGGAGTGCCGATATGAAAATCGAGATTCGGAAAATACAGGTAGGCCCAATCGCCAAAATCAATTTCCCCACCCCCGGCGAAGGTGAATTCACTGGCTTCTTCGGCGGAGTCGCGTACCCATTGATTGTAAGTTTGGATAAACCGGCTCATGCAATCGTAAATCAGTGCGTAGTAGTAGGAATTCACCCGGTACCATTGCTTGCCTTCATTGTGTCCGGCGATTAATTTCTTCAGCATCAGCAGGAGGGTTTTACCCTCCGCAAGACGGTGTGAAAATGGAAACGCATGTTCAAGGTAGGACTCTGAACTTTCCCGGCTCTTTCTGAATGCCTTGAGGTTTTCCTCCAATTCGCCTTTGGCGTGTTTCAGGGAGTAATAAACGATGCGGACGTGGTTCAGTTTCCGCTGGTAGTTCATGTAATTCTTCAGCTCGGGATTTTTATCCTCGTCAGCGTGGGTCGGGCTCTTTTGGGTAATGTCCTTGGCGAACGCTAACATGTTGAACCTCTTATTTGAGAATTGGTTTCAAAAGGATTGAAAATCTCTTTTCCCGAAGCACTGCGTTGGCAATAATCAGGCATACTATTTGAAATTTCCTATATAATACAAACAAATCTGATAAGAGCTTGCGAAATCGTATTTTCAGGGCCGGTCCCGGACGGTGGAGCGCGGTTTAGGCTCTGTTTATTAAAGGTTTGAGGGAGAGGGGTTCGCAAGGTTTTTACCTTGCGGTTGACCTTCCTTCAAGAAATTGAATATTCGATGAACATTATTCTGAACAGCTATTGCAATTTAAAGTGCAATTATTGCTTCGCCGATGAGTACATGGACGAGAACGTCAAGACCCCCGACAAGTCCATGGATTATGATTTTTTTCTGGCGGAACTTTTGCCGCGGATTAAAAATGTCACCCTCATCAATTTCATGGGCGGCGAGCCCACCCTGCATCCGCGTTTTACCGATATCCTTTCCGCCACTCTTAAAACGATGCAACCCTTCACCTATCTGGGAATCTTCACCAACGGGTTGATGCCGGACAAGGCGCTGGACCTGCTTTTGAAAACCGTTGGGCCGCAAGGCAGTATAGAACGCCAGATCCAGTTCTCGGTTCTCCTGAATTGGCAGACCATGGAGAATACCACTGAAAAAAATCATCACCGGTGCCGGGAGGTGGCGGAAATGATCCTGGAGAAAAACGGCTACAGCCTGATGTTCAGCCTCAATTTATATTCGATCCAGCAGGACCTTGCAACGCAGTGCCGGGAAATCGATGGAATTTATCAGGACATGGGTCTGCCCGAGGGGCAAACTTATAAAATCCGGGTCAGTCCGGCATTTCCCATTGTCGGTGAACAGGAGAACGTGACTTTGCCGATCAGCGATTTTCCCAAAATGGGACGGATGATGCTGAACCTGCTGAAGGAATATCCGCAGATGACTTTCCGGTTTGACTGCTCGTTTCCTCCCTGCCTGCTGGATAGCATCGCGGAAGAAGAGTATCCGCTGGTGGAGCGGTTTTTCTATCACGGCAATCAGCCGGTGCCGAATATCCAGGAGTGGAAGGACCAGGATTTATATCTGGGGTGCGCGGACGACAGCCCGATGGACATCGATCCCAAAGGCGACTGCTTCAATTGTTTTCCGTTTCATGATTTTAAGTTGGGGAATGTTCAGGATTTCAAGGAAGTCAACGATATTGCCGTGAAGAAAATGCACACCAAATTTCTCGGCAAGGTGTTTGAAGAGACCGAGCCGAAAGAACCCTGCAAAAGCTGTCCGCATTACATGGTGCGCTGTACCAGCGGATGTTTCGCTTACAATTTCACCTGATTCGGTCCTGCTCCTGTTCTAATCCCGGGGACTTTCCAGCAAGAAGTAAAGGATGTTATCCGTGAAGGCGGGGTCTTTGGTCAAACCCAGGTGATCGGAAAAAACAAAGAGCACCTGGTTCCATTGAATCGGTGAAATTAACCGGCTTTTGCGATTGTTGGGAAGGCGCTCGTCCATGAGTGCGCTACTGCGCAAAACGGATCCATCCCCTGGGCCGCTTTTAATGATTTTGATTCCACTCTCAGGATTTATTTGAGCCTTCATATGGGTTTCCTCGGCATCTCCGGCAATTAAAAACAACTTGAGTGAGTCCGGTGGTTTGGCTTTCACGTCCAGGGCGGATGTGAATTGCCGGGCGCGCGCCAGAGCTTTGGCCTGATGATCCAGTGCGATTTCGCGTCTCTGCTCGATACTTTTAATATCCGGCAGAAGCATTTTAAGAACCGGGTCCTGCTCCGGGTTCGCTAAACCCCATTGATTGTTCCTCCATAGTTCCGGATCAAACAGGTCGGTGACCGGTTCGCCGGAGGCTCGCACTAAAGGAAGATGGCGTCCGCGGGGAAGCAGTTGGTACATGGAAGGCATGGTGCCCAATACCGCGGCAGGGTAATGGGGTAATAAGGTACCGGGGCTGGCCCCTTCAATGAGGTTCTGGAGGGTATCTATCGATCCGGCGTTGGGGGTGCCGATCAGGATAAGATGATCGACATGCCGGGCGCCCGCCCAGGTGAGTTCGGGAAGGCTGCCGTCCTCCGGAAGGTCCGCCCCGCCGTAGCGGAGATAATAGCGAGCGACCAATCCTCCCATGGAATGGGCGACGATATCAAACTTAATCTGCTCCAGTTTAATCCCAAAGCGCTTTTCGGTTTCCTGCTGAACATAGAGGGTTTGTGCTTTGATGAACCGGTCCAACTGCTGGGCGCTTTCAACAATATCCCGGCGCCAGTCATAATCGAATTGAAAGCAGGTATAGTGGCCCTCGCCATAGTCGATGGCCCCCGACTCGCCCAGTTCCTTATCCCGGTACCCTCCCACACCTAATGATTGCAAAATATTCTGGTAGGCGTTGATCTGCAGAGGGATCCCCAGAAAATTAAAAATGACCCGGTCCAACGCCCCGTCAGACTTTACCGTGTCATGCAGTTCCGCCAGTTTTTTACCTTGGGCCAGCGGCAGGGCGATCAGCCGTGCCCCGGTGGGAGAGTTGGGGTTGACCTGACCCAGTCCGAAGGCTCCCCACACCACTGTTGCTGACTCTGGGTCGACCAATTTTGAGCCCAGCAAGCCGGGTATGACGATGATCGGGTTGCGATTGACATCCTCATGTTGAGCTAATTCATTGTACAAGTTGCCGAGATCCGGAGTACGGTAAGCGGGACCGCAGGCTGGGAATAAAAGCAAACAAAGGAGTAGTATCGCAATGTGTTTAGGCAAATTCGCCCTATGGAAGAAGGGGTGTTTATTGAGACATCCCCTTTATGAAATGAAAAAACATCAGACCAGATTGTCGTCGGGGATTTCGACCCATTTCGGATCGCCGTGGGTTTTGTAGTTTTCGGTCCCGGCGAATGTCCCTTCGTGGTAGACGTTCACCTTGAATTTGCCGCCGCCGTATTTCTCGGTGATATAAGGCACCGGGTCTTCGAGATGAACCAGCTCACTGGTATCATATTTGCCGATCAGTTTGAATTCCATACCCATGCCGGAAGGCAGCAGCACATAAATTTTCAGTTTGGTTTCGTGCAGGAAGGTCAGCATTTCGTCGTGCATATCCTGCTTGGTGTAATCCGACCCCAGTTTCTTCCGGCACCGGCGCTTTAAATAATCCTCCAACAGATTAAAAAACCACCAGTTTTTGCCCTTGCGCTCGTCATGCAGGAAGGGGTACTCGACAAATCCGTATTTGTTGATGAAGGGCTTTTTCGCCATAAAGAAATTTCCACTTGAGTATCGTTTGATCCTATTATATGGATTTTGGGGTAACCGGACAAGGCGGGAGTTGAAAAATTTTATCATCCTTCTATAAACATTACTGGGAGATCGGATTCAAGACCCGGCTTTATGAATGGCTGTGCCCGCAAGCGTATTACGATTCCCTCAGGCGCGTGGCGGAACAGGTGAGCCTGAAAGAGGGGGAGCGGGTTCTGGACGCGGGTTGCGGTTCGGGAATGCTTTTACCTTTTCTGACGGACCGGTTGCAAAAAGGAGGCCGTTATTTGGGCATGGATATTCTCCCGGCGGGTCTCGCGGCCCTGAGATCGAGAGCCCGGCAATTGAATCTGGAGGATGCAGTCACTCTTGTTCAGGCAGACCTATCCCGGACGTTGCCCTTCAGGAGTAATTCCATATTTTGCGTGGCCGCACACTTTTCCATTTACACGTTACGGGAAGAAAAGGATCGCCGGCAGGCGTATCAGGAACTTTTTCGCATTCTCAAACCGGGCGGGATATTGGTTACCGCCAACCCCACCCAGTCTTACGATGCAGAGCAGATCATCCGCGCAAGTTTGCAAAGTTTAAAAAATAAGATATCCGGGCCGCAAGGGTGGATTAAAAAAAATTTAGTTTATCCGCTGACCCTTCGCCTGGGCTTAAAACATATCGAGAGGCAAATCCAGTCGGGCCACTGGCATGGCTATACACCGGATGAACACCAGAGCGAATTGGAACGGATCGGTTTTTCCATCGAGCGCACAGAGGCGGTGTATGGCGGCAGCGGCATTCTAATGGCGGCAAGAAAAATTTAATTTTAAGGTAATCTCTAATAATTGATATTTCACCGCGTTTGCTCTCGCCAAGCCCTTTAAAACCAGGGCTGGCTCACAGCAAATCCAAATTTTCAGAGATGCCCTTAAGAATGACTTTTCCGAAAGTCATTGACCCGGATATGGGCGAGGCGGGTCGGCTCGGGAATCCGGAAACGGGAGGTGCATTTCAGGGTCCAGTGAATCGCCGTTTCCAGGTCGATCCGGTGCCCCACTGAAACGAACACCGGATTACAGTTTTCCCGCGTACGAAGGACCGTTCCAATGGTCGTGTTATGATCGTCCACCAGGCGGGCGCGGCTTCCCTTTTTTAATCCGGGTTCCCGGTAAGTACCGGTCAACCGGCTTTTGGCACAGCCGATGGTGGGACACTTCAGAAACAATCCCATATGCGAAGCGAGACCCAGTTTGCGGGGATGGGCCACTCCGTGTCCGTCAAAGAACACCAGTTGCGGTTCGGGAGAAATTTTTTTGAAGAGTTTTAACAGCAAAGGCGCTTCCCGAAAAGAGAGCAGGCCGGGGATATAGGGGAAATCGATTTTTCCTTTAAGGAAATATTCATCGACGATCTCAAGGGTCTCCGCATCCAGAAGTACCACCCCGGCGAACGCCGCGGAATCCCCCCGCTTCATACTGATATCGGCGCCCGCCACCCGCCTGGGAGTTTGCAGGCGGCATGTTAGGTCTATTTGACCGGCCAGTTGTTTTTGAATTTTTATAGCTTGTTGCGGTGTAACTTTCCAGGGATGGCGGGAAAGGATTTTCATGGGAAATGAAAGAGGGGATCAGCCGACCGGGATGGTGATGCGCTCGCCATTGTTATTGAAGCTGTCGTTCACCGCCTGGGTGAATTTCATATATTCCACCCCGGTGGTAAAAGTGGTGTGTTCGATTTCTTCGAGGCCGCGAATCGTGTTGATGAACTCTTCCTCCACGCGCCATTTCCCGGCCTGCTCGGGAGATATTTTCACTTCATTCAATTCTCCTCCCGGACCTTTTGACAGGTAGAGGCTGCCGCCCATTTCAAAATCCAAATGAATGGTTCCCTTATCACCGAATATTTTGATGGAAGACTTCGGGGGTTGGCCGCTGAGTTCATTGAAGAACAGGGAGCCCATCATACCATTGGACATTTTCATCTGGACGGAAAGATAATCGGGAGTCTCCACCTCGACTTCCTCCCGGGTATCGGGATCTATCGCGCGGTTATTGATCACTTCGGCATGGGCGTTGACCCATTCGGCGGAACCGAACCACCGCAGGAGGGACTCGTAAATAATCCCAAGCGTCATGATGTTGCCACCGCTGTATTTTTTATTGCGCCGCCACAGGAGAGTTTCCCCCATGGGAACGGTAGGGGGGGCATGATACTCATAACGGAAAAATTGCGGTGTTCCTATTTCACTGTTGTCGAGCATGTAAAGCAGGGTCAGATCGGCATGCAGCGTAAAAGGGGAGGGCACGATTTGCGCGACGCATTCCGGATGTTTGTAAGAAGCCTGAAGCATGGTCCGCGCTTCGTTTTCATCCATTGCCATTCGGGCTTCGCAAAGAATATGCTTGCCCGCCTGCAGGGCCATGCAGGTGGCTTCGCAATGCAGGTAGGGCCAGGTGCCGATGATGACGGCATCGATTTCTTTGGATTCTATGATTTCCTGCCAATGTTTTCGAACTGTGGGGATTTTAAACTCGTCGGCGACTTTTTGTCCGGAAGCAGGGGTGCGGTTGGCTACTTCCAGAATTTGGACACCCTCAATAGCCTGAAGTCCCGGAATATGCATTTTCCGGGTATTGGAACCCGCTCCGATGAGGCCTACTCGTACTCTATCAGCCGCCATATAAATTCCTTCTCGTAGAATAGCCGATTCATTTAATCAGAACATTGGAAGAACCGCAACTTAATCTTGGCGGTCTCTTTACAAGCCCGCGGATTTTTTCAATTTAGCGGCTTTGTCGGTTTGTTCCCATGTGAATCCTTTTTCTTTCCTGCCGAAATGACCGTAAGTGGCAGTTTGTTTGAACCGGGGTTTTCTCAGGTCCAGGGATTTCATAATGCCGGCAGGTTTTAATTGGAAATGATCCCGAATCAGGCCTTCAATCTTTTTGGGATTGATGTGATGCGTGTTGAATGTGTCGACAAAAATGGAAACAGGATCGGCCACACCAATGGCGTAGGCCAATTGAACTTCGCAACGGTCGGCGATTTTGGCAGCCACCAGGTTTTTGGCAATATAGCGGGCCATGTAGGCGGCGGAGCGGTCCACTTTAGTGGAATCCTTGCCGGAAAACGCCCCTCCACCGTGCCGGGCAAATCCCCCGTAGGTATCAACGATGATTTTCCGCCCGGTCAAACCGCAATCTCCCTGTGGCCCCCCGACGACAAACCGGCCCGTGGGGTTAATATGAATCTTCATTTTTTTTGCCTGGAAGCTTTTCGGAACCACTTTATTGATAACTTCTTCGATGACTTCCGAACGAATCTTCCGGGTGGAAACATCGGGATCATGTTGTGAGGATATTACGATGGTTTCTATGCAAACCGGTTTTCCCTTTTCATAGCGTATCGAAACCTGGGATTTGCTGTCCGGCCGGAGAAAAGGCAGGATGCCTTTTTTGCGGACGTCTGCCAGTTTTCGGACCAGCTTATGGGCGTACACGATGGGAGCGGGCATCAGTTCCCTGGTTTCGTTGGAGGCGTAACCGAACATCATGCCCTGATCCCCGGCACCTTGTTCATGCTGATCGTCATCCACACCCTGTGAGATATCCTGGGACTGCTCGTCCAGAGTAACCATCACCCCGCAGGTCTGGTAATCAAATCCCATGTCGGAGTGGGTGTAGCCGATTTCCTTGATGGTTTGCCGGGCGATTTTTGGGATTTCCACGTAGGCCTTGGTGGTGACTTCACCGGATATAACGACAAGCCCCGTGGTTACCAATACTTCACAGGCAACCCGGGAATAGGGGTCTTGTTTTAATAGCGCATCGAGGATGGAATCCGAAATCTGGTCGGCTATTTTATCGGGATGACCCTCGGAAACGGACTCCGAGGTGAATAAGTAATTTCCTGAGCTCATAGATGCTTACCTTTTTTGAGGGTGAAAAAGTTCATAGTCTGTTTGGTATTTGTATGGGGTGAGCAGGAGTATCCCTGCCGGGCGGTTTGAATCGCATTCAGGTTATTCTTTTTTCTCGCTAAAAGCCAGGTCCCGGTCGAAATCAGATGGAAAACGATTTCGCATTTCATCATTAATGAACCGGTTGATTTCCTCGGAAGTCGAAAGACTTAAAGCGTGATCAGCAAATTCGCGGGCTTCCTTTAAAGTTACTTTTCTCAGGATTTTTTTTACTTTGGGAATGGAATGAGGTTCCATACTCAATTCATCGACCTTGCCGAGGCCCAATAGTAAAAATGTAGCCAGAGGATCGCCTCCCAACTCGCCACAAATAGCAACGGGTTTTCCCATCTTCTCCGCCACTGTGAAAACTTCTCTAAGAATTTTCAGGACCGCAGGATGAAAAGGCTGATACAGATGGGCCACGTTTTCATTGATCCGGTCCACCGCCAGAACATATTGTATTAAATCGTTGGTACCGATGCTGATATAGTCGACTATTTCCAGAATGTGGTCGACGATGAGAGCCGCTGCCGGGGTTTCTATCATGGCTCCTACAGGAATATCCTCAGCGAAAGGAATCTGCGCGTTTCTTAATTCCTCTTTGGCTTTTTCCAGATAACCGTTTGCCTCAACGATTTCTTCGGTACTGGAGACCATAGGATATAGGATTTTGGTTTTTCCGTAAAGACTTGCCCTCAGAATTCCTTTCAATTGGTTCATCAGAAGATCGGGTTGCGCCAGGGAAAGGCGAATACCTCTCAGTCCCAGCGCGGGATTGTCTTCGGGAGCGTCATTTATTTTTGACAGTTGCTTGTCGGCCCCGATATCCAGGGTACGGATCACTACCGGGTAAGGCTCCATGGCCTGCACCACTTTTTTAAAGTTCAGGTACAGATCGTTTTCAGTGGGCAGGGAAGTGGCGGCCAGATACAAAAATTCGGTCCGGTAAAGGCCAATGCCTTCGCCTCCGAATTTGCGGATGGATTTCACTTCGTGAATGGTTTCAATATTGGCCATCAACTGGACTTTTCCTCCATCCAGCGTTTCGGCGGTCAGGCCGATGTCCTTCAGCAGGGTCTTTTCATAACGCAGGTAATTTTCCTGTTTTTTCCGATAATGGCCAAGCTTTTCTGCATCCGGATTGACGATCACTTCTCCCTGAATGCCATCGATGATCACCGTATCCCCGGAGTTGACGAATTGGTTGAAATCGCCCAGGCCGACCACCGCGGGTATCCCCAGGGCCGATGCAAAAATACCGACATGGGAGGTTTTGCCGCCCACTTCGGTGGCCATTCCCAGGATATAGCTTTTGGACATCATGAGGGTATCCGACGGACTCAACTCATGGGTAATGATGATGACCGGTTCGTCGATATCGGCCAGACTTTCCTGATGATGGCCGATCAGGTTTTTGATGACTCCATGAACCACCAGATCAAGATCGTCTTTCTTACCTTTCAGGTAATCGTCGTTGATGTTGTTGAACAGGTTGGTGAACTTTTCCAGGGTGGCGGTCAAAGCCCATTCGGCATTGATACTTTCCCGCTTGATAATTTCAATGGTTTCATTGACGAGCATGTCATCGTCCAGCAGAAGGGTGTAAGTATCCAGAATGATGGCATACTTGTCGGCGATGGAGGTGACCTTTTGCTTGATATCCCGCATCTGCGCCTTGGATTGTTCAATGGCGTCACGCAGGCGCTTGACTTCTTGTTCAATTTCGTTTTTAGGGATACTGCGCTTGATGACGCACACCTTGGAGCGGTCAAGCATGTAAGCCTTACCGATGGCGACTCCACTGGAAACGGCAATTCCGGAATACACGAAGCTCTCTCAAAAAAAGTGAATAATCCGCCGGGTTGGGGCGGTGCTAGTTGATTTTGGAATCCTCTTCCAGGATCAGAGAATATATTTTGTCCGCATCACTGGCAGTCAAAATACTTTCACGCAAAGAAGCGCTTTTAAACAACCGGGCAATCTTGGCCAATGCCTTAAGATGCAATCCGGTGGACCCGGATGGAGCCAGAAGTAGAAAAACAAAGTGAACGGGTTTGCGGTCCAGGGATTCAAATTCGATGCCCTGCCGGGAGCGGCCGAATACGGTGATAATCTGTTCAATGCCCTCGGATTTGGCGTGGGGAATGGCCACATTGTCGCCGATTCCGGTGCTTCCCAGTTGCTCCCGGTTCAACAGCGCCTGGAGCAACTTGCCCTGTTCCTGAATGGCTCCCTTTTGTTCCAAAAAAAGTGAAACTTCGCTTAAAGTTCCTTTTTTATCTTCGGCCTTTAAATCGGCGATGATGAAATCTTTTTTAAGAATGTCGCTGATTTTCATGGAGCAGTGTGGCCGATAGGTTGATTATTGACGGAAAAAGGGGAATGTTTGCCGGGCTAATCGATTTGCCTGTCTTTTTCTGCGACATTTTGTTTTATTTTAAGGGTTTTGGAACGGTCGTTATGCTTTTTAATCTGCTTTTCCGTCTTATCCACAGCTTCATCCATGGCGGTATACAGATCGTTGGTTTCGGATTCCCCATGCACGGTAAACCCTTTGGTTTTGACGGTGACTTCCGCAAAATGCCGGTGCTTTTCGACCGTTAAAGCCACATGAACGTCGGCGACATCCGGCAGGCCTTTAAGGGACTTCTCAATCTTTTTAAGTAAGTGATCCTCGATCGCTTGAGTAATCTTGATTTTAATGCCTGCGACCGTCAATTTCATGGGACCTTCTCCTGAAAAATGTGTTGAACAAAGGGTTAAAGAGTAGCTTGGACCAACAAAAATATCAAGGATGGAAAGCGGGGATCAATAGATTTTTTTCCGCTTGCTGGCAGGAAGAATATTCAATTCTTTACGGTATTTGGTCACCGTCCGGCGGGCGATTTTGGCGTTTCGCTTGACCAAAGCCTCCACCATTTCGTCGTCGGTCAGGGGCTTTAAGGGGTCCTCCGATTTAATGATCTCCTGGATCATGTTTTTAACCCGGACGGAGGACATGTCGTTGCCCCCGATAAAGGATTTGATGCCGCTATGGAAAAAGAATTTGAGTTCAAAGATGCCTTGGGGAGTATCGATATATTTGTTGGTGGTGATCCGGCTGACGGTGGATTCGTGCATTTCGATATCCCGGGCCACATCCTTCAGGACCATGGGTTTCAGATGAGACAGACCATGATCCAGAAATTCAATCTGCAATTTGACAATACTCTTTCCAACCTTGTAAATAGTTTCCCGCCTCTTGTCGATGCTTTTGATTAAAAACTCCGCGGCTTGGTGTTTCTTCTTGAGGTATTCCTTGGTTTTGGCTTCGGAAGTGTTTTTCAAAAGATGGTGGTAGTAAGGGCTGATTTTGACGTTGGGAAGCCCGTCCTCGCTCAACACGACATCATATCCTTCATCTCTTTTTACCACCACCAGATCGGGCACCACGTAGTCAATGCCTTCGGAGCTGAATTGAAGTCCCGGTTTGGGATCGAGGGTTTTTATGGTTTTTACCGCCTCGATGATTTCGTCTACCTTGACTTTGAGTTCGGATGCGATTTTCTGATAGTAGCGCTCGTTCAAACGCTCAAGATAGTTTTCAATCAGGGTTTCCATCAGCGGATGGCGCTCCGGCAGCACTTTGGCCTGGGCTAAAAGGCATTCCTGAAGGGTTCTCGCCCCCACTCCATTCGGCTCAAAAGTCTGGATGACTTTGAGAACTCGCAGCACAGCTTCTTCGGTGGTCCGACTTATAGCCGCGATTTCTCCCAACTCCGCGATACAGTACCCGTCGCTTTGAATATTGCCGATAATACTGGACCCGATGAATTTGTCCAATTCCGTATCCACGGACAGGTTCAACTGCCACATCAGGTGATCCGCCAAGGTGGGTTCCTTTTTATAAGTCGCTTCAATCGACGGTCTTTCGGTATAGTTGTCGGCGGAACTCCCCAGAGAAAGATTATCTTGAATATAATTATCCCAATCCTGTTCGTATTCGAGCGGGTCGTTCACTTTTTCAGAAGGGGCCTCTTCCTTTACCTGGCCGACGGAATCGAGAGAAGGGTCTTCTGGTTTTTCCGGTTCCTTTTGATCCAGATCCTCCTCTTCTTCTTCGAGGATTTCCTCCAGAAGGGGATTTTCTACCATTTCCTGATGCACCACCTGGGCCAATTCGAGGCGGGAGAGCTGGAGCAGTTTGATTGCCTGCTGGAGCATGGGAGTCGGCACCAGCCGCATCTCCTGCTTAAAATTTAATTTCATCTCCATTGCCATAGGCAATCTCTCAACTCGGGTGAAGGGTTAAAAGGTGAAATCTTCCCCTAAATACGTTCGTCTCACTTTGGGATTCCGGGCAACCTCTTCCGGTATACCGGCGGCGATGATTTTGCCTTCGTTGATTATATAGGCATGATCAGTGATACTTAATGTCTCGCGGACATTATGATCGGTGATCAAAACGCCGATCCCTTTGGTTTTCAACTTTTTTACAATGGACTGAATATCCGATACAGCGATCGGGTCAATCCCCGCAAAAGGCTCGTCCAGCAATATAAAAGAGGGCGAGGTCGCCAGTGCCCGGCTGATTTCGACTCTCCGCCGTTCGCCCCCCGATAGGGAAAACCCCTTGGCTTTTCGTATATGTCCGATATTGAATTCATCCAGCAATGAACGAACCCGCTTGATTTTTTCATTATGTGGAATCTTCTGTGGCTCCAAAACCGCCAGAATATTCTCTTCAACGCTCAATTTTCGGAAAACGGAGGGTTCCTGCGGAAGGTAGCTGATACCCTTCTGCGCCCTCATATACATAGGGTAAGCGGTCAGGTCTTCCTGGTCTAGCAAAACCTGCCCCATATCGGGTCGGGTGAGGCCCACAACCATATAAAAAGTGGTGGTTTTCCCCGCTCCATTGGGTCCCAGAAGGCCGACGATTTCACCCTGTCGCACCTCGATACTGACCTGATTGACCACTCGCCGGTTTTTATAGGATTTGACCAGCTTGTTCGTTTTGAGACTTTGCACAGTTTTAATGGGGAATGGCCTTAATTATTGCCGAATTAGGTCGGTTATTTTTTCTTTTCAGGCGGCGGATTTTTGGGGAAAAGCACCAGACGCACCCGCCCTTCAACCTTGAATAAATCCTCCTCCAAATGGAACGTCATCTTTTCGCCCTTGATAATATTATCCCCTTCCCAGGCGGTGGCATGGGGTGTTCCCGTTATTACAATCACCTGTTTTTTATTATTATAGTCTGCACGGTCACCCTTGGCCCGGCGGTCTCCCTTTTTAATACGGACATTGCCGATGGCGATAATTTTCTCCAAGTCCTGCTCCGGTTGGCCATCGGAAAGTTTTTTTATTTTTTTGTCTTTTTTATTTTGGGGGTTGGAGTAGACCTCCAGAATATCGGACTGGATCTCTAAATCTCCCCAGGTGCTCAAAACATTCCCGGAAAAGATGATTTTCTTCCCTTCATTCTCCGAACGCAGTTTATCGGACTGAATTTCTATGGATTTTTTTTCACTGTCCTGGCCGATCGCTTCCTTGGCGTTGGCGGAAAAAGCGGGAGTCGTACCCAACAGGGATAAACCGACTATAAACAGGAGAAGGGGGCTGAAATATCTCAAGGGGTGTCCTTTATTTGTTTTCGGGTTCCGTTGCCGCTTCATCGGATTTTTGAAATTGATCGAAAAAATTATCTGCATCCGCCTTAAACTTAACGTTTCCCTCTAATTGGATATCATTGGTTTCGCGGTCAATGGTGCCGGAATCGGCCGAAATCGTGGTTTCCCGGTTATGGCTCATATTCATGGTTACATTCACGTCGGATAAGATTATTTGGTTTTCCTTATTCCTTACTTTAGCTTCTTTGGCCTTTATTTCCCACTCCTTACCTCCAGTTCCCTCATGTGTTACCTTAAAATTTTGGATTTCGATATCGACATTCTTGCTCATCATTTTAAGAGCCTCTACAGGTAAACTATCTTTATTCAATGACTTGATTAAACTATACGCGGAGAGGGTCATTATAAGCAAAATCAGGCCCAGGAGCAGTTTTCTGATATTATTTTTAACCATAGGGAGATTACTCGATGACATGCAAATGATGTACCAATCCAGAATATTGCCATAATGCACATTTAATGTAAAGTAAAAACAGGATGCTCCGCAGTCCCCATATTATGCGCGGTTAAGTGAAACTTTCTGGATTCATCTTCTTCAATTTGGATATGAATTTCGAGCCATCGGTCGATTCCCCGAGGGCGAGTTCCGGGTTTTTCTCCGGTAAACAATTTTTCCGCCCACTCTACAATGGCAACTCCTCTTCCTGAAAAGGTGTCTTCCAAGCCCAGGTTTTCGATTTCCGAGAAGGAGCTCATCCGATACAAGTCGATATGAAAAACCGGAACCTTTCCTCGGTATTCGTTAACGAGAGTAAAGCTTGGGCTTCGCACGTACTCCTTTTTTGATACTCCCAGTCCCCGTGCGATACCCTGGGTGAGTGTGGTTTTCCCGGCCCCCAAGTCTCCAAACAGCAAAACGATATCCCCGGCCTGCAGATGCCCGCCCATTTTTTCGCCCAGGCGCTGAGTTTCTTCAGGCGAATGGGTTTCGAACTGTTTATTCAAGTGAAAATCCTTTTGAGTGCTTCCGGGATGGTATCTAGAAGGTCACTGGCGATGAGCGGGATTTCATGATGGGCTTCGGCGTAGAGATCTCCCGCCATCCCATGAATGAAAGCCCCCGCCGCTGTGGCGGAAGGGACGCTCAACCCCTGCGCTATCAATCCTGCAATCAAGCCTGTTAACACGTCGCCGGAACCGGCCGTCGCCATGCCGGGATTGCCAGTAGGATTGATCATCACCGTTCCGTCGGCAAAGGCCAGAATGGTACGGGCTCCCTTGAGCAGGAGAGTGACGTTATGCGCCTGCGCGAATTCGCGGGACCGTTCAATTCTGTGATCCAGGATAGCCTGCACGCCCCACCCGGAAAGGCGCGACATTTCCTTGGGATGCGGGGTCAATACCGTCTCTGCCCGAATTTTATCGATCAATTTTCCGCTTTTACCCAGAGCATTAATAGCATCGGCATCGATAACCAGCGGGCACTCCACCTGCGGCAGGAGGGCTTCCAGCAATTGTACGGTGGCCTTTTCGGTGGACAGCCCGGGACCTATCGCCAGAGCGCTTTTCCCTTTCAGATGGGTCAGGATGGTGTCCAGACCCTGGGGTGAAAGACAGCCGCTTTTGGTTTCCGGCAGGGCCACCGTCATGGCTTCCAGGGGATTGAACTCGAGGGCCTGATGGCAGGATTCGGGAACCGCCATCGTGACCAGTCCCGCTCCGGCCCTCAGGGCGGCCAGGGCCGTCAGGCCGGCGGCGCCTGCCTTACCCCTGGAACCAGCCACCACCAGGGTATGACCGTAATCCCCTTTATGGCTGTTGGTCGGCCTTTTGGGTAATAGTGATTGAATATCCTCCAATTCCAGCCAGGCCACCGCGATATCCTGCCGCTCCACCGCTTCGTGAGGAATACTGATATCAAGAATCTGCACTTCCCCCATGCATTCCGCCGCCGGAAACAGCAGGTGACTACGCTTGAGCAAAGCCAATGCAGCGGTGGTGCTGGCCTGAATGTGGGTGCCGATCAATTGACCCGAGTCGGAATCCACCCCGGACGGGATGTCAACGGCGACCACGTACTTTTTGGAGGCATTTATTTTTTTAATGACCTTTGCGTACAGGCCACTGGCCGGCTTGTTCAGGCCGGTCCCGAACAAGGCGTCGACGATGACATGGCAGTGCCGGAACAGGTGGTTTTGTCCACTGAAATTTTTTTCGGTGATCTCATGCAGGGGAATCCCCATTTTGAACGCGATATCGGCATTGACCCGGGCATCACCCTTTAGTTGCTTGCGTTTTGCAAGTAATAGGATGTCTACCTGCACCCCGTCAATGAACAACTGCCGGGCAATCACCAACCCGTCGCCGCCGTTGTTGCCCTTACCACATACGATAACGACCTTTTTTTCAATCAGGTCCGGGACGCTGTCATGGATCAGGGCGGCCGTCGCCAGCCCCGCATTTTCCATCAGCACCAGGCCGGGGATGCCATACTCTTCGATGGCCGAGCGGTCGATCGCCTGCATTTCACCGGCTGTGACAACTTTCTGCAATGGGGACCTCAATGTTAAAAAACAAGGTTGATAAAAGTGGGGCCTGTTTGAATCCTGAGCGGGCGCGCTTTCATTCTACCAAATATGCCCACAGAAGGGAGGGTAGGGAATTAGACTCGATCAAGGTTCGATATCCCAGATCAGCTGGCAGTATTCACGGATGGAGCGGTCACTGGAGAAGGACCCCATATTGGCGGAATTGATAATGGATTTGCGGGTCCAGTTTTCGGTATCAAGAAACAGTTGCTCCACCTTCTTCTGGGTCTCGGCATAATCCTTGAAATCGGCCAGCACCCGGTAGGGATCGCCATGAACCAGCAGCGAATCGACCAGTGGCAGGAAAATGTGCGGATACTGGGGGGCAAAGTATCCATCCCGGATCATATCAAGCGCCTGTTTGAGTTCCGGATGGGTCTCATAATAAACCTGAGGCTGATAGCCTTCCTTTCGGGTTTGTTCGACTTCATCCGCCGTCAGCCCGAAAATAAAAATATTATCTTTCCCGACCTGTTCACTGATTTCGATGTTGGCGCCGTCCAGAGTGCCGATGGTCAAGGCCCCGTTCAGCGCCAGTTTCATGTTGCCTGTTCCCGAGGCCTCGTGCCCCGCAGTGGATATCTGTTCGGAAAGGTCGGCGCCGGGAATAATCCACTCGGCTTTGGTGACATTGTAATTGGGAACGAATATTACTTTAAGTTTGTCACAGGTTTCAGGATCGTTGTTGACCTTGTCGGCAATACTGCCGATCAGTTTGATCACCAGTTTGGCCATTTCATAACCGGGCGCCGCTTTGCCGGCAAAGATCACGGTTCGCGGAACGCACTTCGTTGCCGGGTTTTCTTTGAGGCGATTGTAAAGGACCACCGCGTGGAGCGCGCACAGGAGTTGGCGTTTGTACTCATGGATGCGCTTGACTTGAACATCGAACAGCGAATCCGGATTCAGTTCAATGGAAAGGTCCTCCCGGATATGGCGGGCCAGGCGGGCTTTGTTGTTTTGCTTCACTGCTCTCCAACGCCCGCGAAAATCTTCATCCTTAACATAAGGGAGCAATTGACGCAGGAGTTCCAGCCGGATGGTCCACTCTTCGCCCACGGTTTGGGTGATCAGATCCGCCAGTTCCGGGTTGCAGGATTTTAACCACAGCCGCTGGGTGATGCCGTTGGTGATATTGTGGAAGCGATCCGGATACAGGTCGCTGTAATCCTTGAACACTTTGGTTTTTAATATTTCCGAATGGAGTTGCGCCACGCCGTTGACGGCATGGCTGCCGACGATGGCGAGGTTGGACATGCGAATGGATTTAACCGGACTTTCTTCAACCAGCGACAGCCGTTCGATGCGTTGTTCGTCTTTAGGGTATTTTTTCCGGACGCGCTTCAAAAACCGGAGGTTGATCTCATAGATAATTTCCAGATGCCGGGGAAGCACCCGTCCCATCAATTCGACAGTCCATTTTTCCAGGGCTTCCGGCAGAACGGTATGATTGGTAAAAGCGAAGGTCGGAACGACGATTTCCCAGGCCTCTTCCCACGGCCGGCGTTCCTCATCCACCAGGATGCGCATCAACTCCGGTATGGCCAGCGCCGGGTGAGCGTCGTTCAACTGGATGGCTACCTTACTGCTGAATTTTTCGTAAGTCGCGTGGGTGCGCTTGTACCGGCGGATGATATCCTGCAGGGAAGCGGAGACGAAAAAGTATTCCTGCTTTAACCGCAACTCCTTGCCCCACATGTTCTGATCATTGGGGTAAAGCACCTTCGATATGGTTTCCGATTCCTGTTTGCGGCTGACCGCTTGCACGTAATCGCCTTCATTGAAAACCCCCAGATCGAATTCCCGTGTGGAGCGCGCTCCCCACAGCCTGAGGTTGTTGACTGTTTCATTGTGGTAGCCGGGGATGGGAGTGTCGTACGCCATGGCCATGACGTCGTCGTGGGTATCCACCCATTCGGAGATGGGTTGGCCTTCTTCATCCGTTCCCTGCCGCGTGGTGCCGTAAAATTTTACCGGGTAGATATAATCCGGCCGGGGAATCTCCCAGGGGTTGCCTTTGCGAAGCCAGTTGTCCGCGGTTTCCACCTGAAAGCCATTGACGATTTTCTGATAGAAAATTCCATACTCGTAGCGGATGCCGTAACCGTAGGCCGGCAACCCCATAGTGGCCATGGAATCCAGGTAACAGGCCGCCAGTCGGCCCAGGCCGCCATTGCCCAGTCCCGCTTCAATATCGTTTTCTGCCAAATCCTCCAGACGTATGCCCAGTTCCTTAATAGCCTGGTAAAAATTATTTTTGAAATCGAGATTGATCAGGTAATTGCTCAAGGCCCGGCCGACCAGAAACTCCATGGAGAGATAGTAGATCCGCTTCGGATCCTTTACATGATATTCATGCTGAGTATGGATCCATCGTTCCACCAGGCGGTCCCGCACCGTTAGAGCCACGCTGTTGTATTGGTCAAGCAGGGTGGAGGAAGGCCAATCCCTGGCTTGGGAGTATTTCAAATGATTCCGGATGGATTGCTTTAAATCTTCCGGGCCGTTACCGTTTTTGGATGTGGAAGTGGATTGCGATGAATCAAGCATAAATGTCAGGAAGCTCCGGTAAAAATTTAGGTTTCATTGGCATGACTACCCGAAATCTCTTACTATAGTTTATCTGAGGAGACTTGGAATAAACAATGGAATTATCAGAATTTAAAATTGCCATAGAACGTTTTGGACTTGCCGAGGCGGCCCTATCCGAATTTCTGAACCTGTTCACACGGTACAAGCAATCGGAGATTAACACGGTGGAGTGGGAAGCCATCCGGTCTCCCGATTCATCCCGGCTGGTTTCGTATGACGCGTTGGCCGTTCCGGCCGACCGGGAAGCCGTCGATGCTCTGTCCCGTCTCACTGTCTGCAAACTGAATGGCGGGTTGGGCACCAGCATGGGATGCGCGGGACCGAAATCGTCCATTGAGGTCAAAAACGGAAAATCCTTTCTTGATCTAACCCTCCTGCAACTGGAGCATATCGGAAAAAAACTAAAAGTAAATATTCCCTTGCTGTTGATGAACAGTTTTCATACCCATGAAGAGACTCTGAAATTATTGGAACCCCGTAAGACTCCCCTGACCCTTGAATGTTTCCAGCAAAACCGGTTTCTCCGGTTGGACCGGGATACGGACCAGCCGCTGGACCCCAACCTGCTGGGAAACGACGCCTGGTACCCGCCCGGTCATGGCGATATTTTTTCCTGCCTGAAGGACCAGGGGTTGATGGATCGACTGCTCAACGAGGGCAAGGAGATTTTATTCGTATCCAATGCCGATAATCTGGGTGCCGTGGCCGATCCCGGAATCGCTCATTATATGTTGGCGAATGATATTCCTTTCATTATGGAAATGACACCGAAAACTCCCGCCGACGTTAAGGGAGGAACGTTGTACGAGGACCCGGAGGGCAAGCTTCACCTTCTGGAGCAGGCCCAGGTGCCCCCAAAACATGTGGATGAATTTTGCGGGTCCGGCAAATTCACCGTGTTCAATACCAATAATATCTGGATTCATCTGCGGCACCTGAAACAACGGATGGAGCAGGGGCCGCTGGATCTGAGCCTGATCGTCAATGAGAAGCGGGTGGCGGGGCGTCCCATCATTCAGTTGGAAACCGCCATTGGCGCGGGCCTGGAAAGTTTTGACGGGGCGAAAGGACTGGTGGTGGGACGGGACCGGTTTCTTCCAGTCAAAAATACCAGTGATCTTTTATTGATCCAGTCCAGTCTGTTTATTTTGGAAAACGGCCGGTTGACTCGTGATCCTACCTGCGATCAGAAAACCTTACCCCGGGTCGCCTTTGGAGAGCCGTTCATCCATCTGGAAGAATTTCAGAAAAGAATTCCCGTTATTCCCGATATGCTGGAGTTGGAATCGCTGGAGATGGAAGGCGATGTCTGCTTTGAAGGGGAGGTTTTCCTGAAAGGGCGTGTCACCCTCATCGGGAAAGATAAACCGATCCACATTTCTCCGGGAACCTGCCTTGAAAACAGCCGGATAATTCAGTAACTCTCAATCTAATTGGATAGCGAAACTTCTTCCGCCAGTTGCGCCTGTTTTTTTCGTTTAGCGCGAATGCGAAGATAGGCGGTCACGATGCCCATAACAATGAGAATCAGCAGGCCGACACGGAATTTTGCGGAGCCGACATCCAGAAGGGTACTTCCGAAAAAACCATAGGCGAAGGCCCGGGGCGTCATTCCCAGAATATGAGCCACAATATAATTTTTGAACTTCATCGGGGAGAGGCCGGCTCCATAATTGATGACGGTGACCGGCATGACAGGTATCAGGCTGAGAATAAATACCACGGAGAAACTGAATTTAGTGTCGGCGATTAAATCGGCCCCCAGTTTAAGCTTTTTCATGGCGTAATCGCGGCCCATTTTACGTGAGAACCAAAACCCTACCGTGCCTCCCAGAGCGGCCCCTAAAGAGGCGTAGGCCGAGCCCACCACCGGTCCAAAGGCCAGGCCACCGCCAATAAACAGGGCGATCGATGGAATCAGAAACAGGGGGCGGATGATAAATATTCCGATAAATATAATGGGTCCCAGGGTGCCCAGTGAAAGCGCAAATGCCTTGAAGGATTCGGGGGTTAAATGAAACCCCTTGCGGGTAAAATACAACCCGATAGCGAACCCTGTAACAACCAAAATAATGAATTTGAAAAACTTTTTTTTCTCTGTGGAGGGCGAGGAAGTATTTTTTTTGGAAGAGGTTGGGTTATCACTCATCATCGGCAGAATTAATGTTCAGGGTCAATATTTGGAAATCCGTGATTTTGGGTGTATTCAGTATAAGTTATTGATTTCTAAATAAAAATAATTAATTTTCACCGGTGAAATAAATTGAACCCTTTAAAAATCAAAGATTTAACTTAAAAAGGCCTGGGAAATCACCCGGCCCGTATGTAGGAAAATATTCCCAATTTTTATAGGAAAATTCCCAAAAAACAGTTGACTTGTATCCGTCCGTAAGTATACTGGCCCCCATTAGCAATAGGATTGGTTTAACGCTTATTACAGACATTCCAATGAGTTCCGGTCGGAATCTGTGGGTTCCGGATTATCTGTCCGGCTGGAAGAACAATTTGAATATAGGGTTCAGGTTAAATGTGGTTTGCTGTGCCTGGTTTTGTACAGGTGCGAAGCCGCATTGAGCCAAAATTTTCAGGGGAGTTCATTTTTTAACATTTTTGGGTAACGGAGGAAAACTATGAGAAAGTTAGTGCTCTTTACCATCATTAGCGTTGTTGCTCTCTGTTTTGCCGCTTCTTCCTACGCTGGGACTTTGAAGCCGGGGCAGAAGACATCGTGCAACAATGCTAAAAAAATCACCTTGGAGGCTGTTGGAACTTCCAAAGCAGGTGATCGCGGTAATGCCAATCTGGTTATTTGGAAATCATCTTCTGCGACCACCCATGCCATCAGCCTGGGACCGACGGAGCATAACCAATTTAAAAAAGGTGCAGCGGGCGCCAAATTTGCAGGTATTCGCAGTCACCACAGCATGGGCCGCAAAAAGGTTGTATTGCAGAGTCAAAACAACTTCAGCCGTGGAGATTCCATTGGCGATATCAGCGGCGAAGTTCGCATCACCAACACCGGTACGATCAACGTGAACGTAACCTGCGGTTAATTCTTTTTCGTATTACCAAAACCGGTCTGCGGTAACGCAGGCCGGTTTTTTTATTGCCTCATGTAAATCAGAATAAATCCTGCCAACAATACCCGGTAAATGATAAAGGGAAGCAGACCCACCCGCGAAACAATAGCCAGTAACCCTTTTATCGATAGATAGCCGACCCCGAACGCTATCAGGAAACCCATCAGGAACTGGAAGGGAGTAAACAGGAACTCATGGCTGGTATCGTTCAACAGGGACATGGATTTGTGGAGTCCCGCCGCCAATATGATCGGAGTTCCCAGCAGAAAGGAAAAACGCGCCGCGGCCGGTTGCGACAGGCGGCTGAACAATCCAGCGGAAATGGTTATTCCCGAACGCGAGGTTCCGGGAAGCAGGGCGATCGCCTGGGCAAATCCGATAAACAAAATCTGGCGCCATCCTAATTGGATCAATTCGTCCGATTCAGATTCTTTCCGGGTGGCCCCTCGATCCGCCGCTAAAAATATGACCGACCAAAACATCAGGTTACCCGCCACAAAAGTAGCATTGCGGAGGTGGGTTTCAATCCAGCCCCCCAGGAACAAACCCGCCAGCCCCGCCGGAATAGTGGCCAGGAGTATGCTCCAGGCCAGAGCTCTGTAAGGATCACCCTTTTTGTTGGCGCATAAACTTATTAGCAATTTGGAAAGGTCTTTGCGAAAATAAATAATAATCGCTAATACGGTCGCCAAATGAAGAATGGCGTCCATGGCCAGTCCCTGGTCCTCAAAACCCAGCAAATGGGGGACGAGGATAAGGTGGCCGGAGCTGGAGACGGGTAGGAATTCGGTTAAACCCTGGATGAGGCCCAGAAGGATGGCCTGAAGAAGTTCCATATAATTACTATTTATGAGTCCAACGAAAAAGAACAAAAAATGGAAAGTGATTGCGCTGATTTTTGCCGCATTCGGGTTGATGGCTGTTCACAACCAGCGATTGGCTGTGTCCGACCCTGAGAACACCTACTTTAACAAAATTGGCCGGACAATTCGCCTATTATTGAATCCCCCGGAAAATGAGCTGGAGCAACATCTGATTGGGAAAAATATTGCCTGCGATCACAGCCGGGATCTCTATAAAAAAGTGGCCGCCGCAACGGTCATTATTTTTACGGATAAAAGTCTGGGGGCCGGGGTGTTTATTGGGCCCCGGTTAATCGCTACCGCCGATCATGTCGTCGATGGGAAACGGAGTATTCTGGTTTTGCCCAGGGTTCAGGAAGATGGGTTGGCTCAACCGGGGTTGGTCTTTCGGGTGGAATCCATCCATCGGGTTGACAAGTTGGATCTGGCTTTTATCAAAACCAGGGAAGCCTATCCCCACTGGCTTCCTCTCCAAACAGAGGGTAAAGTGAATCAGGAACTGCTGGTGGTGGGTCACCCCAATCGAAAATTCTACTCCCTCCAAAAAGCCCGGATCAATAATAAAGAAACGAATCGCTCCTCCAGTTATATTTACTTCAAGGATAATGAAGTTTTTTTCGGCAACTCCGGCGGCGCCATCGTCGAATGCGATGGAAATTTAGTGGGTATCGTCAGCATGATGGCCAACTACCGCAACAGCCGGACCAAGCAGGGCATAGGGATTAATTCCAAGGCCATTGCCGACTATAGGGATAAATTGAAACTGGCGGGTTGAGACTCGTTTCCACCGAGCCTCCAGATATATAAATTTGCCGGGGTACCTTATTTATGCTATTTTGAATGGTTTTGATGGAAAGTGTTATATTTAAAGGAGTTTGACTGCCCTGGCTGAAAAAAATCGCGGCGCCTGAAATGGGAAGCGCCGGGAAACAGGGCCGGGAATCTGAGAGTTTTTATGAAAGAGTTTTCCAGAATAAGCCGCCTGCCGCCGTATGTTTTTGATATTGTGGGCAGCCTCAAATTGCAGGCCCGGCGGCGGGGGGAGGATATTATTGACTTTGGAATGGGCAATCCCGATCTGCCGACTCCCAAGCATATTGTCGATAAATTGTGCGAGGCGGCGGCAAAGGGATCCAATCACCGGTACTCGCAATCCAAAGGAATTCCCAAGCTCCGGCTGGCTATTACCGACTGGTACCAGCGAAACTTTCAAGTGGAACTGGATCCCGAGACCGAGGCTATTGCCACCATCGGTTCCAAGGAGGGAATTTCTCATCTGGCCCTGGCGATTACCAGTCCCGGGGACTCCGTTCTGGTGCCCACGCCTACGTATCCCATTCATACCTACGCTTTTATTTTGTCCAATGGGGATGTGATCGGCGTTCCCATGCAAAAGGACATCGATTTTTTCGAGGCCCTGCTTCAGGCCTACAAGCAAAACTGGCCACGGCCCACGGTATTGATCATCAATTTTCCGCACAATCCGACCACGCAGGTGGTGGATATAGAGTTTTTCGAGAAGGTGGTGGCGTTCGCCCAAGAGCACGACCTGATCGTGATCCACGATTTTGCCTACGCCGACCTGGTATTCGATGGCTACAAGGCGCCCAGCCTGCTTCAGGTCAAAGGCGCCAAGGAAGTGGGAGTCGAATGCTTCACCCTTTCAAAAAGTTACAACATGCCCGGCTGGCGGGTCGGGTTTATGGTGGGGAATCGTGATATTATTCACGCGCTGGCCCGGGTCAAGAGTTACCAGGACTACGGAATGTTTCAACCCATCCAGATTGCCGCGATTATCGCTTTGAACGGCCCACGGGATTGTGTGGACGAAATTTGTGCGACCTATAAGAAAAGACGGGATATTCTGTGCGAAGGGTTGAACCGTGTTGGCTGGCCGGTAGACGTTCCCCGAGCCACCATGTTTGTCTGGGCCGAGATACCGGATCAATTCAAATCCATGGGGTCGCTGGAGTTTTCAAAATTCCTGCTGGACAAGGCCAGGGTCGCGGTTTCTCCGGGCATCGGCTTCGGGGAAGGGGGGGATCACTTCGTACGCATTTCTCTCATCGAAAATGAACACCGGATTCGCCAGGCCATTCAGGGAATCCGGGAAATTTTTTAATTCCATAAGATCGCATCATGAAATCGGTTAAAGTAGGCCTGATCGGATTCGGCGTCATCGGTTCCGGGATGGTTAAAATCCTTCAGGACAATCAAAATATCATCCAGGGCCGGCTGGGCGCTACGGTCGAGGTGATCAAGATTGCCGATCTCGATATCACCACCGATCGCGGTGTGGCGGTCAAGTCCGGAATATTGACCACGGATGCCAATGAGGTGCTCGATCATCCGGACGTTGATATCGTGGTTGAGTTGATGGGCGGGTACGATCCTGCGCGTTCTTTTATTCTGCAAGCCATTAAAAATAAAAAGCACGTGGTTACCGCCAACAAGGCTCTGTTGGCCTTGCATGGCGACGAGATATTTTCCGCCGCTGAGAAAAAGGGTGTGGGCATCGGTTTCGAGGCTTCCGTGGGCGGGGCCATTCCTATTATCCGCTCCATCAAGGAAGGGTTTGTGGCCAACCGCATTCAGGCCATTGAAGGCATCATGAATGGCACCGCCAATTATATTTTAAGTAAAATGACGGATGGGGATCATGATTTCGACACGGTGCTCAAGGAAGCGCAAGAGAAGGGCTATGCGGAAGCCGACCCGACCTTCGATATCGAAGGCACGGACTCCGCTCACAAGATTGCCGTGTTGACCCGGCTGGCGTATGGCACCTCGGTGAATTTCGATGATATTTATGTGCAGGGTATTTCCCGTATTTCACCATTGGATATTAAATGCGCGCATGAGTTCGGCTACCGCATCAAACTGCTGGCTATCTCCAAGTTCGATGGCAAAACCATCGACGTCCGCGTGCATCCGGCCATGATTCCCGAGTCGAAACCCATGGCCAACGTCAATGGCGTTTTGAACGCCATCATGGTCTGTGACGACCTCATGGAGGAAAATGTTCTGGTGGGTCATGGCGCGGGCTCTTTGCCCACGGGGAGCGCGGTGGTGGCGGATGTCGTCGAGATCGCCCGCAATATCCTTTCCGGCGCGAAGGATCGCGTGCCCCTCCAATCTTTTCAAAAAGACAGCATTCGGAGTATTCCTCTGCGGGATATGTCGGAGATTGAAGGTGAATACTATCTGCGGTTCTGGGTGCAGGATAAACCCGGCGTGTTGTCCCGGATTTCCGGTATCCTCGGAAACCATGACATCAGTATCGAGGCCGTGATCCAGAGGGTCAAGGATGAGAACGGCCAGGGAGTGCCTCTGGTGATGATGACTCATGACGCAAAGGAAAAAAATATCCAGGCGGCCTTGAAGGAAATTAATGCACTGGATGAAGTTTTTGAAAAAACAGTTTTGATTCGGGTTGAAAAATAGCGATGGGATTTGAAGCGTGGTTTCAGTGTATCCAGGGTTGCGGCGGACGGTACCCGTTGAACCGGATTATTTACCGGTGCCCGCATTGCGATAGCCTGCTGGAAGTCACTCATGACCTGGATAAGCTGAAAAAGCGCTCCGCGCAGGATTGGAATGCCCTTTTCGATGAACGTTACCGCAAAAATGAATGGCCCTATGGAAGCTCGGTCTGGGGCAAAAAGGAACTGGTGTGTCCGGGGGTTGATAATGAAAACATCGTGTCCACTTACGAAGGCGGAACCAACCTGTTCTGGGCGGAACGGTTGGGCAACCAGATCGGCCTCGATGATCTGTGGATCAAGCAGTGCGGCATGGCGCATACCGGGTCGTTTAAGGATTTGGGAATGACGGTCCTGGTATCCATGGTCAAGCAAATGCGGTCGGAGGGAAAAAATATTCGCGCCGTGGCCTGCGCTTCCACTGGCGACACCTCCGCCGCCCTCGCCGCTTATTGCGCCGTCGCCGATATCCCGGCGATTGTTTTTCTTCCGAAAAACAAGGTGTCGCTCACCCAATTGATCCAACCGATCACCCATGGGGTGCTCACCCTTTCACTCGATACCGATTTCGACGGCTGCATGAAGGCCGTTCAGGTCCTGTGCGCCGAAAACGAGATTTACCTGGCCAACTCCATGAACTCCCTGCGCATCGAAGGGCAGAAAACCATCAGCTTCGAGTTGATCCATCAGCTTGATGGAGAAGTTCCGGAATTTGTAATTGTTCCGGGCGGCAATCTCGGCAATGTCAGCGCCCTCGGTAAAGGATTTAAAATGATGCATGAGTTGGGCCTTATCGACCGCTTGCCGCGGCTGGTGTGCGCCCAGGCGGAGCGCGCCAATCCGCTCTACCTGAGTTATCTGAAAAATTTTGAGGAATTTCATCCGATTCATGCTGAAAAGACATTGGCCAGCGCTATTCAGATCGGCGACCCGGTCAGTGTCAATAAAGCCATCCGCGTGTTGAAGGAATTTGACGGCATCGTCGAGCAGGCGACGGAAAACGAACTGGCCAATGCGGTAGGCAGGGCGAACAAAACGGGTCTGCTATGCTGTCCGCATACCGGGGTGGCTCTGGCGGCGCTGGAAAAGCTGGTCGCTAAGGGGGTTATCACGCCCAAAGACCGGGTGATCGTTATTTCCACCGCCAATGGTTTGAAGTTTACGGATTTTCTGTATAAATATCATGCCGGGGAACTGGCGGACGTGAAGACGGAGTTTCCCTTCAAGCCGGTGGAATTGCCCGCCGATCCTGATATAATCCGGAAAACCATCCATGAAAAATTGAGTGAACAAATTCCCTCCTGAAATGAATCCGAAAGGCATGTGGCGGCATCCAAGTGAAAGGATCGCTCAAAACTTGCAACCTCTATTGAAGTCAGGATGAGATCAATGACAAACGATGTGAAAAAGCTGGCGATTATCGGGTCGGGTCCGGGGGGGCATACCGCCGCCATTTACGCGGCACGGGCCAACCTGCAGCCGTTCATGTATGAAGGCTATGTGGTAGGCGGTTCCGCCGGCGGGCAATTGACCACCACCACCGACGTAGAAAACTATCCCGGTTTTCCCGAAGGGATCGGCGGGCCGGAACTCATGCAGTTGTTCCGTAAACAGTCGGAACGCTTCGGCACCGAAATGGTCGGGGAAGACGTGCATGAAGTGGATTTCAGCCAGCGTCCGTTTACCATCAAGGGCGACAAAACGGAAGTAAAGGCACATTCCGTCATCATCGCCACTGGCGCCACCGCCAAACGGATGCATGTTCCCAACGAGGGAAAATTATGGAATCAGGGCATGTCCGCCTGTGCCGTGTGCGACGGCGCTCTGCCGTTTTTCAAGAATCAGCCGCTCATGGTGATCGGCGGCGGCGATACCGCGGTTGAAGAGGCCACCTACCTCACCAAATTCGGAAGCATCATTTACCTGGTGCACCGCAGAGACCAATTACGCGCTTCCAAGATCATGCAGAAACGTGTGCTCGAAAATAAAAAAATTTCCATTCTCTGGGACACCGTTCTGGAAGACGCCGTGGGGGATCAGTTTGTCACCGGCGCCCGGATCAAAAACGTCAAAACCAACGAAGTGAAAGAACTGGAACTCGCCGGAATCTTCTACGCCATCGGCCACACGCCTAATACCCAACCGTTCAAAGGCCAGATCGATCTGGACGAAACCGGTTATATTATAGTGAAACCGGGAACTCAGCAGACCAACATCGAAGGCGTGTTTGCCGCCGGCGACGTGCATGACCACACATACCGGCAGGCCGTCACCGCCGCCGGGGCCGGATGCGCCGCCGCCCTCGAAGCCGAACGCTGGCTCGGCGAACAGGGCATCGCCTGATCTAAACCTGCTTCTCAGTGATTTCCACCAGGCGCTGGTGGAGGGGGTAGTACAGGGCCTTTTTGATCTTCCGG
>CBDVDB010000002.1:0-36299 GCA_965372625.1 uncultured Nitrospinaceae bacterium | reverse complement strand
TCCGGCGGAGCCCAAGTGGCGTCCTTACCCCCTCAAGTTAATGCCAACACACCCGGCATCGGGGATGGCGGGGGTACCGATCTGGGACTTTTGCGCGGAACGTTTGCCGGAAAAGTCCGGCAACGCATTGTCAATGCCCAAAGCTATCCCCGAATCGCCAGACGCAGAGGGTTGGAGGGTCAACCGGTCGTTGCCTTCACCCTGGACAAGCGGGGCCGGTTGACGAAAGTTGATCTTGCGCAGACTTCAGGCTACCAACTGCTGGATCAGGCGGCCCTTAAGGCGGTGCAGAAGGCGGCGCCTTATCCGGAAATCCCGGCACAATTGGAGCTGGATTCCTTTCAATTCAAACTTCCCATTTCATTTGTTTTAAAATAGCTCTAAAATGCGATTTCCTGTCATCGGCCCGGTACCGGCCGGACTCTGAAGTTTTTTTAGAATTCAATCAAGCCAAAGGAAGAACTCAATGAAACATTACGGATGGAATTTCATTCTGTTAATACTGATATCCTTGATTACCGCCTGCGCACCGCAACCCACAAAGGAAGTGCCGCAGGAATTCAAGAAGGGGCAAGAATACTTTCATCGCGCCTGCTCGAACTGTCACGGTTCCGATGCCAATGGGGGCCTCACCAAGGCTCCGGGCCTGATCGATACCGACTACCTCGAACAGGAATTTTCCGACGACGATTTCCGGGAAGCGGTACTTAACGGAACCGACAAAATGCCGCCGCAGAAAAATAACGTAAAGGCTGAGGAGGTCACTGAGATCATCAAATACCTGAGATATTCCCAACAGGCGGCCAACCTGGTCACCGAGGAGGATGTCGCCGACGAAGAGGACGAGGAACCTGAGGAAGAAAAGGAAGGCGCCTGATTCTTTATGAAGTCTGCTTCAGACCGCCATCGGAAAACTTGACATCGGCCCTGATTTTGGTACATTGACCGGCTTCTTATTTCGTACAATCAACTTTCATAAAGCACGGAGTTCATCGGATGTCATCGACTGAAAGTTATATTCAAAACCTCTTTGCCGATCGCCTCGGCGGCAACCAGTTCGGCAAGGACACTAAAATATACAAATTCGAGAAAATCAAACGCGCCAAACGGGCGGCGCTGGCTGCCAACCCCGGCGAGGAACTGTTCGATTTAGGCGTCGGTGAACCGGATGAAATGGCCGACGCCGGAGTGGTGAAAGCCCTGCAAGCCGAGGCGCAGAAACCGGAAAACCGGGGCTACACTGATAACGGAATCGATGAATTTAAAACCGCCGCCGTTCAACACATGGAAAAAACTTTCGGCGTCAAAGGACTGGACCCGAATAAGCACGTCAACCACACTATCGGGTCCAAGCCGTGCCTGGCCATGGCGCCATCCATTTTCATAAATCCGGGAGACGTCACCTTGATGACCATTCCGGGTTATCCGGTGATGGGAACGCACACGCAATATCTGGGCGGCAAGGTGGTCAATCTGGAATTGAAAGAGGAAAATAATTTTCTGCCGGATCTCAAGAGTATCGACGCGCAAACGGCGAAGCAGGCCAAGCTTCTTTACATTAATTATCCGAACAACCCGACCGGGGCCAACGCCACGCGGAAGTTTTATGAAGAAGTGGTCGAGTTCGCGAAGGCCAACAACATTGTGGTGGTTCAGGACGCCGCCTACGCGACCCTCACTTACAACGCCAAGCCTATCAGTTTTCTTTCGGTGCCGGGCGCGATGGATGTCGGCGTGGAGCTGCATTCCCACTCCAAGGCGTACAACATGACGGGATGGCGTATCGCTTTTATCGTGGGAAATGAATTGGTGGTGAAGGGGCTCGCGCACGTGAAGGACAATATCGACTCCGGTCAGTTCGCCGCCATTCAAAAGGCGGCCATTGTCGCCCTCGAGCATCCGGAAATTACCGCACGCATTGTAGAAAAATATCAGCGTCGCTTGAACCTGTTGGTCACCGCTTTAAACTCGGTGGGCTTCAATGCAAAAATGCCGGGCGGCTCGTTCTTTCTGTTCGTGAAGTCTCCGAAGGGTATCGCCGGTGGACGAAAATTTGAAAGCGCGGAGGATTTTTCGCAATACCTGATCACCGAGCATTTAATCTCCACCGTGCCCTGGGATGACGTCGGGAGTTTCGTACGGTTCTCCGCCACTTTCGCGGCCAAAGACCCGGCGGATGAGACCCGCATTGTGGGCGAAATCAAAAAACGGCTATCGTCGGTCACCTTCGAATTTTAAATTAACGGGGGTCCTCGGACATGCCCCACACCGCATACATCGGAATCGGTTCCAACCTCGACTCTCCGGCTAAAAATTGTTTAATGGCGGACCGGCGTCTCCGCGAACATCCCGGTATCACCGTCGTGGCCCGCTCCTCGCTTTACCAGTCGGAACCCTTCGGGAAAACCGATCAGGACTGGTTCGTCAACTCCGCGGCTCAAATAAAAACTTCCCTCTCACCTGAGGAGTTGTTGGAGGCGTGCCTGACTATCGAGCGGGAGATGGGCCGGACCCGTAATGAGAAATGGGGACCGCGCATCATCGACCTCGATATTCTTTTCTATGATGATTTGATCATACAGCAGGAAGGATTGGAAATTCCGCATCCGGGAATTCCCGAAAGAAGTTTTGTCCTCGCGCCCATGAACGAGATCGCGCCGGACTTCATTCATCCCAGGCTTAAAAAAACCATCGTTACTCTATTGAAGGAAATCCCGAACCCGCAACAGGTGAGCCTTCTTCCCTCAGACAGTTAGCGCTTCCAGATCGATCGTTTCCATTTTCTCGATCGCTTCACCCATCAACTGCTCCCAGGGATATTTCGTTTCATCGAGTTCCAGGTCCTTTATTTTGGCGCGCGTGGCGGGCCTTGAGGGCATGAACACCGAACAGCAATCGGGGTGCGGTTCGATACTGATCTCGTAGCTTCCCAACTCTTTCGCCTCGTTGATGATCTCCTGCTTGTTCATGCCGATCAAGGGTTGAAAGACACTCAGGTTGACGACATCGGAAACCGCGTTCAGGTTTTGAAGCGTTTGAGAAGCCACCTGCCCCACCGCCTCGCCGGTCACCAGCGCCAGACAACCTGTTTGCAGAGCGACCGCCTGCGCGATCCGGTACATCATCCGGCGGTACAACACCACCCGGCGGGATTCATGACAATGGTCGCGAATCGCCACCTGGATATCCTCAAAAGGCACGACGTAAAGCCGGGACTTCCGCTGATAACCATTGAGCAGTTTCGCCAGCTTCACCACCTTGTCATAACCGCCCCGCCCCATGAAGGGCCGGTTGTCGAAGAATATGCCATGCGTCCGGCATCCTCGTTTGATTAACCGATACATCGCCACCGGGCTGTCGATGCCACCGGAAATCAGCCCCAGCACTTCCCCCGAACTGCCGACCGGGAGTCCGCGCAAACCGGGAGCGCGGTTATTGAATATCACGGTCTCGTCCTGCCCAATTTCAATTTCCAGAACAAAGTCCGCCTGCTTGATGTTCACCTCCAGTCCCTTCTCATGTAATTGACCGAGGATGCGCGATCCCACTTCGCGGTTGATGTCCGGCGATTTATAAGGATAGGACTTATCCGCCCGGTTGGTGCGCACGCAGAATTTCAGCGTTGTCCCCGGTCGGAGGAGCGGTTCGATCCATTCGACACCGACGGCGGCCATGGCGTCGAACTCCGGTTCGCGTGTCACCCCGACACTGGCCGAAGCCACTCCGGGAATTTTTTGGAGCCGACGGACACATTCATCGGCGGATTCACTGGAGCAATAAATAAAAATACGGCCATGAGGCGCCTTGAATTGCAATCCCTCCATATCTTTCATCTGCCCTTTGATATTGCCCAGCAAGCGGTCGATGAACTGGCTTCGGTTTTTACCTTTGAGTCCGATCTCGTCGTACCGCACCATGATGGTTCTGCGATCGTTCATTTGCTGGAGGTTTTGGAATTGAAGGTGGAATGCAATTGCCGGTAAGCCGCACCAAATGCATCGAGGAAGGCATCGACGTCGGCAATCGTATTTTGCCGGCCAAAGGAAATTCTCAAACTGCACCGGGCTTCTTCCGGCGTCAAACCGATGCCCGTCAGAATTTTTGACGGCTCCCTGGAGTGGGCACTGCAGGCACTTCCCATCCCTACATAAATTTCCTTTTCCTCCAGGTGGTGGAGCATCACCTCGCCTTCCACCGGAGCAAAACGGAAATTCACCATGGCGGGACATTGACGGGACAAATCTTCAGTCAATGAAGAATTAAAATGAATATCCAGATCGGGAATCTGGCCGGCCAGATTTTTTAATCCGGCCGCGAGATGTTGAAACATTTGTTGATTATTATTCACCGTCGCGTCCGTCCTCTCCACCGCCAGCTTTATGGCCTGGGCCAAACCGATAATCAAAGAAACCGGCAAGGTTCCCGCCCGCAGGCGGTGTTGTTGTTGACCGCCGTGGATTTGCGGCTTCAGTCCCAGCTTGCCCTCAAGAATTAAAAGTCCGATACCCTTCGGTCCGTTGATTTTGTGACCGGAGATCGAATACCCGGCCAAGCCCTGCCACATCGCGGGAGACAGTTTCAATCTGCCCACGGCCTGCACGCCGTCGAGAAACAGACGCGTCTGGGGCGATTGCTCCGCCAGCGCGGTCAACAGAACCGCCGGGTCATTCACACTGCCCAACTCGTTATTGACGTGAGACAGGCACAACAGCCGAACTTTCTCATTCTTCAGCTGAGGGATGGCGGTTAAATCCAGGCGTCCTTCTTTTTGAAATTCAATTAGCGAAACCGGTTCATTGCCAAACTCACGCAACGATTCCAGCGACTGAGTCACACTCGGATGCTCGAGGCTCAGATAAGCGGCCTTCCGGTCCGGAAAACAAAAACCCTTGATGAACAGGTTGTTCGATTCACTGCCGCCGCTGGTAAATATGATTTTATAATTTTGCGGGATGGACAAACTGTCTCGTATCTGCTGCTCGGCCTCTTCGATTTTTTTCCTCGCGTCCAACCCCAGAGAATACACCGTACCGGAGTTGGCAAAATCCACACGCATCGACTCCTGGACGGTATCGATCACTTCCGGGTCCATCGGCGTGGTGGCGGCATTATCCAGATAAATCATGTCCGTGTGATTCCTGTCACTAGGGCTTGTAAGGTTCGGCTAAATCGTGATCGACACCCAGTTGATTCAAAATCCGGGCAACCACAAAATCCACCAGATCGTCCACCGATTGCGGGTTCTGATAAAACCCCGGGTTGGCCGGCAGAATCAACGCACCGGCCTGATCCAGCGTGAGCATATTTTTCAGATGAATCTGGCTGAGCGGAGTTTCCCGCGGCACCAGAATCAATTTGTTTCTCTCTTTCAAGGCAACGTCCGCCGCCCGTTCGATCAGGCCGACCGAGGTGCCGGCGGCGATGCGGCCAAGGGTCCCCATGCTGGCGGGCACCACTACCATGCCGTCGATTTGAAACGAACCACTGGCGATCGAGCTGTTGATTTTTGAATTTTTGTAGACCGTCACATTTTCCTTTGCGAAATATTTGGAGGTCAAATCCAACTCAAGCTTCAACAGTTCGCCTCCCCGTTCGGAGAGAATGACGTGCAACTCCGCCTGCGGCTGTAAAACGTCGAACAACCGCCTGGCATAGCAGACGCCGCTGGCTCCGGTAATGGCAATAATGAAACGTTTCATGATGTTTCTTCCTTAAGCCCCAGCAGGGCATTGACTTCCCGCCGGAGAACCGCCTGCACTTCCGCTACCGGGGGACTGCTGTCGATGCGGCGGATATGTTCCCCGGTAAACGTATCAAAAATTTTTCGGACCTTCTCAAGATAGCCGCGCTTTTCAAAAGAACTGATCGTATCCCGGCCTTCTTCGATCCGCCGGAAACTTTCATCCAGCGGAACTTCAATGATAAATACCCGGTCCGGGCGCGGGGCGAAGGCTTCGTTATCCTCAATAATTTTCACCGGATCGAATCCCAATGCCCCCTGGTAGGCGGCGGTGGAATAATAATAGCGGTCGATCAATACGATTTCCCCCTGCTCCAATGCGGGAGCAATATTCTGCTCGACATCCTCTTTTCGGTCATTGATAAAATACTGCAACTCTTCTTCAGGCGTCACGTCTTGGCGCCCTTCGGTCAGAATTTTCCGGATTTTCCGACCCCACACCCCCTGGGTCGGTTCGCGCAGACGGACCACTGCCAGTGAGCGGGATTCCAGATAATCGGCCAGCAATGCGCACTGGGTGGACTTCCCCGTACCGTCAACCCCTTCAAATGCAATCAAATATCCCCGGTTCATGCACCGTCCCAGTATTTTATTTGGAATCTCAAATGGCCAAGACAAGGTATTGATTTTGCCTCATCCAATATGAAATAATCCATCTTTCGTCTTATTGCCGATCCCCATTTTATATATAATTAACCGAAAAAACCTGTTAATTTCGTTTAAAATGTGGAAAATTTGTTCATCATAAGTAATTCAACAAGGTCTTGAAAGTGAAAAAATTCTGGAAAATATTAGGCTGGGTGGCCCTGGGAATCATCCTGCAATTCAAGTTCAATGTATTGTACGGCATCGTCTTCATGGAAAACCTGTGGTTTCATGATCGAACCTACTATGTCAGCATGAAAGTCTCTTCGACCGATGAGAGCCTGCGGGTCTTGCAGGTCCACACGATGGTCCACCATTCCCTGGGCTCCGATTATTTCGCCAACGTCTATATTCCCGAGCAGTACCAGGTCCTGAATAAGAAACCTTATCTGGGGGCGGAGGGGGTTCCCGGGTACAAGGCCTATCAAATGGATATGCGGCGCAAATACCGCGATGTTTTGAGTACGGAGGATTTTATCATCGCTCCCCTGGCGCCGGCGGCGGATATTCCGTCCACGCCGATCCTGATCGATTTTCTTAACCTTAATCAAAGTCTTCACAAGGATGAAACCTATCGGCTGGCGACTATCAAGCAGAATACTCAACTGGAAGGACCCGAAGTGGCGGAGGCCACCTATCCGCAACAGCTGGATATGTAGTGAATTGAGATGACAACGCACACCAAAGACTATTACCGGATACTGGGAGTCACGGAGCAGGTAACGGAAGAGCAGATCAAAAAGGCCTACCGCCGACTGGCGCTGGAGCACCATCCCGACCGCAATCCCAACGACCCGAACAGCGAGGAGCGGTTCAAGAAAATCACCGAAGCCTATGGGGTCCTCATGGACCCACTCAAACGCGGAGAATATGACCGATACCGGGCAAGCCCGTTCACCGGGGCCCCAGGCGGGCCGAAGTTCGGGTACAGCCAGCAGGAAATTTTCGAGAACATGTTCCGCCAGACGTTCGGCCGGGATATTTTCAACGACCTGAATACCGATTTCAAACAATCCGGTTTCCGTACCGGGCCCGATTTTTTTGGCCCGGTCTTTTTCGGCACCGCCGGGGGAATCGGCAAGTTCCTGCGAATGATCCCCGGACCCATCGGCAAAATCGGCATCGGGTTATGGCTTCTGGGCTCGGTCGGCTCCTCAATTTACGCATACAAAAAAAGGAAACAAGGGCTGGATTCCTCCGCGAAAAAGAAGACCGGTCCGTCGCTCGCGAACTCCATCAAAAACCTGCTTCGGAAACCCGGCACAAACGCTGCCGGCACTGATGACCCCAACTTGTATTACCACATTTCAATCACCCCGAAAGAAGCGCTCGCCGGGGCTAAAAAGAAGATTTCCTATGTGGTGGGGGAAGATTCCGAGCATATCCAAATCAGCATCCCGCCCGGTATCACCTCCGGTAAAAAGCTGCGCCTCAAGGAAAAAGGCGCGCGGGTGAATTCGCAACGCGGGGATTTGATACTGACGATTCAGGTCAAATCCTGACTTCCTGCCTTCAGCCTTTTCCCATTATTCCTCTCACCTGTTTTTTAAAGGCTCCATTTATCCAAAAAAAGGTTAATGCCTGCCGAATTTCTTACGATAGGCTAACTAGTTAAAAAATTAGCTTTTATCTCTCTCCTTGGGCATACTGATAGTTCGCTGTGGATGACAAAGGTCCGAACCTTCATACCTAATTTATTACATGAATTTTTATAGATTAAACATATGTAATTTAAGGTTTTTTATTGCTATTGCTCTGGTGGGAGTTATGGCCGCTCCGGCTCCTCTCCACGCCCAGAAAAAGAACAACCGGGTGGTTCCGGTGGGGGTCGCGCAAGCCAGGGAAATCGCCACCCACTCCTCATTTGAATATCCCGGCACCGTGCAGGCTTGGTCCACCACCCAACTGGCTGCCGAGGTCGAGGGCCGGGTGGAAAAACTTCTTTTCCAGGAAGGTCAATACGTTCGAAAAGGAACCCAGTTGGTCAAACTCAGGATCACGCCGCTGATCTTTCAACGGGACCTGGCGAGAGCGGAGAAAAAGCTGGTCGAGGCCCGTCTCGAAGAATTAACCGCCGGCACCCGCCCCGAAACTATTGCGGCGGCCCAATCCGCCGTCGGACAAGCCAATGCCAAGGTCCGGCTGGCAGACAACGAGCTCAAGCGCATCACCAAACTTTACAAGGATGGCGTACTCAGTCTCGACGCATTCGACAAGGCCGATGCCCAGGCCCAGGCAGCCCAGGCGGGACTGGAGGAAAAACAATCCGAATTGAACGAACTGGTGGCGGGTCCCCGCCAGGAAAAAATCAAGCAGGAGGAGGCGAATCTGAAGGCGGCGGAGGCCCGCGTCCTGATGATTCAGGACAACATCAACCGGGCGACGATCTTTGCCCCGTTTCACGGTTACATCATTAAAAAGGAAACCGAGGTGGGTCAATGGCTGGAGCAGGGAGACGCGGCCCTTACCATGATTGCCGCCAGCCCCCTGAAAATCGAAATTCATGTGCCTCAGTTCCAGTTCAGCCGTATTGAAATAGGAGCATCCGCCACGGTTTACCTGGAAGCCTACGAATCCGGCGGCCAGCAGACTTTCAAGGGAAAGGTGATCGAAAAAATCCGGTCCGGCGATCCGGTGTCGCGGACATTCCCGGTGCGCATCAAGGTAACTAAAACCGATTCTCAACTGGCGCCGGGCATGCTGGTCCGGGTAGAATTGAAGCCGGGCAAGAAAAAAGGGAAAACGCTGTTTGTCCCCAAGGACGCGATCGTCCGCACTCCCAAAGAAACGGCCGTCTGGGTGGTGCGCGAGAGCCGGGATAAATCCATGAAAGCGCACAAAGTCGTGGTGCGAACCGGGAGGCTGGAAAAAAGCCTGATCGCCGTTCATTTCAAGGGCAACAAGATCAAACCCGGAGACTGGGTGGTGGTTCAGGGCAACGAACGCCTGAAACCCAACTCCAGCGTAAACATCATCAAGAAAATCCGCTAAGGCCATTTCATGAAACTGGTCGAACAATCGCTCAAGTACGGAGTCACCGTCGCGGTGGGGGTCATCATGGTCCTCATGTTCGGCATCATGTCGCTGCTCAGCATCCCCGTCCAACTGACGCCGGAGATCAGCCAACCGGAGTTGAGCATCCGCACCACCTGGCCAGGCGCCAGCCCGGAAGAGGTGGAGCGGGAAATCATCGACGAACAGGAAACCCACCTGAAGTCCATCGTCGGTCTGGTGAAGATGGAAAGCACCTCCAAGTCGGGCATCGGCGAAATCTACCTGGAGTTTCAGGTGGGAAGCAATCTACAGGACGTGCTGGTCCGCACCGCCAATGCCTTGAACCAGGTGTCCTCCTATCCCGAGGATACGGACGAACCCATCATCAAAACCGTCAACATTTCCGACCGGCCCATCGGCTGGTTCGTCATGTCTCCCCTTCCGGGCAAGGAGAGCGAAGTCAATGTGTACCATTACCGGGACTTTGCGGAGGATTTCATCAAAACGCGGTTCGAGCGGATACCCGGCGTTTCTGACAGCTCGGTCTATGGCGGCAGTCCGCTGGAGTTGCAGGTCATCTTCGATCCGCATGCCCTGGCGGAGCGGGGCATCAGTATCATTCAGCTGCGGGAGGCGCTCCGGAAACGGAACCGGAATGTGAGCGGTGGGGATTTCGATGAAGGCAAACGCCGTTACATCATCCGCACCACTGGCGAGTTTGAAAGTCCGGAAGACGTCGAGCAAACCATCATCACCCATATCGAAGGCCGGCCGGTTTATGTGAAGGACGTGGCGGAGGTCCGGGTCGATTACGACGAGCTGCGGGATTACGTGAGGCACAACGGTCTGCCGGGAATCGCCATCAATACCCGGCGGGAAATCGGTTCCAACATCATCGAGGTGATGAAGGAGATCAAAGCGGTGGTGGCGGACATGAATGAGAACCTGCTCCACCCCATGGGCCTCCATCTGGCGCAAACGGCGGATAAAACGGAATACATCTCCCGCTCCATAAACATGGTAACGTTCAACCTGGCGCTGGGGGGAGCGATGGCCTGCATTATTCTCCTCCTTTTTCTCAGAAGTTTTTACAGCACCCTCGTCATCGCGCTGGCGATTCCCATCAGCGTGATCGGTTCATTTTTAATCATCACGCTCATGGGCCGGACCATCAATGTCATCATGCTGGCGGGCATGGCCTTTGCGGTGGGCATGGTGGTGGACGCCTCGATCATCGTTCTGGAAAATATTTACCGTCACCGGCAAATGGGCAAGGATACGCTGACCGCCGCTCATGATGGTGCCCACGAAGTCTGGGGCGCCATTTTGGCCAGCACGCTGACCACATTGGTGGTGTTCATTCCCATCCTGTTCATCGAAGATGAAGTCGGTCAATTGTTCCGGGATATTGCGGTGGCTATCAGTTCCGCGGTGACCCTCTCGATGATCGTCAGTATTCTGGTCATCCCCACGCTGGCGCGCAAACTTCTGCATTTTGAAGAATTGCATCCCACCAAAAGTGGCATCGTAAAAACCGTTTTCCGGAATGTGTTCGGTCTGGTGCCGCTTGCCGTTGGGTTCAATCGCATGGTAGTGGGCACTTTGAAAAGGATCTTCAAATTTCCGTTGACGCAGGTCCTGTTAATCCTGGGCCTCACTCTCGGCTCGTTGTTCGGGGCGTGGGCGCTGGTCCCTAAAACCGAATATCTGCCGGAGGGGGACCAGAACGTGATCATCGGCATGATGATTCCGCCGCAGGGATACAACATCAACGAGATGCACCGCATCGGCAACGAGATGGAGGAAAATTACCGGGCCTATTGGGAGGCCCAGCCGGGAAGCCCGGAAGAAGCTCAACTGGAGGGCCCGGCGGTGCGCAACTTCCTGTTTATCGGAAGCCGGGGCCGCCTGTTTACCATCGTGAAAGCGAAGAACCCGGAACGGGCGGGAGAATTGATACCGATTTTGAAAAAGGAATTGGTTAAAGTTCCCGGAATGATCGCCATTACGCGCCAGCTTTCTCTATTTTCCAGCGCGTTCAGCGGATCGCGCGGCATTGAAATGAATATCATGGGTCCGGATCTGGTCAAGATTACCGAAATCGCCCGCGACTCGTTTTTCAAGCTCAAGGAGATCATGCCCGGCTCGCAGATTCGCCCCAAGCCCGGTATCGAATTGGGTCAACCGCAAATCCGCATTCAGCCGCGCTGGCAATCGATCGCCGAGTTGGACCTCGACGTGGCTGAGTTGGGATACTCGGTGGCGGCGCTGGTGGATGGGGTCTATGCGGATGAGGTATTCCTCAATCCCGATAAAGTGCAGGTGCCTTACATGCCGCGGGAAGGAATCGACCTTATCCTGCAAAGCCGGAAGCAGGATGTCACGCAAACGCAGGATATTTCCCAAATGATCATCTACACGAAAAGCGGCCGGGCGGTGCCCTTGATCAACGTGGCGGAAATGACCGAGACGGTGAGCTCTGAGGAAATCCGGCATTTCGAGCGCAAACGTTCGGTGACTCTTGAAGTCAGCCCACCCCAGAAAATGTCTCTGGAAGAGGCCATCGATCTGGTGAAAAATCAGATCATTCAGCCTTTGAAAGACGACGGCACCCTGTCCGGTGAATACTCCATCAACCTGACGGGTAATGCGGACAAGCTGGAAAAAACCCGGAACGCGATGTCAGGAAATTTTATTCTGGCGATCATCATCACCTATCTGTTGCTGGCGGTACTGTTCCAGCACTGGGGATTTCCGCTGATCATCCTGTTGAGTGTTCCCATGGCGGCGGTCGGCGGAGTGGTCGGCTTATGGGTGCTGAACCTGTATGTCATGCAACCCCTGGATGTGTTGACCATGCTGGGCTTCATCATCCTGATCGGGGTGGTGGTGAACAACGCCATTTTGATTATTTACCAGACTCTGCTTCATATCCGGGAGGACGGCCTGTTTTACCGGGACGCCATTCTGGAAAGCGTGCGCAACCGCATCCGCCCGATTTTCATGAGTACCTTTACGAGTATCTTCGGCCTGATGCCGCTGGTGGTACTCCCCGGAGCGGGTAGTGAAATCTACCGGGGAATCGGTGTGGTTATTTTATCCGGGCTACTCGTCAGCACGATTTTCACACTGCTCCTCATCCCCTGCCTGCTGAACCTGAGTTTTGGTATTATGGGCGGCGGTTCCGCAACACCGGCTTCTCCGGCGGGCGGCAGAGATAAACCTGTCTCCGCTCCTGAAGATTCCGGACTCCTGACACAGGACTCAAAAAATTTATGACGGATAAAAATAAGGTTCTCGTTTACTGGCAAAAATTCTTCGCGGATTTGTTGATCGGAACCTTCGTGAACCTGTTCCTGCTGGGCACCGCCGGTTTCGTTGCCGGGATGATCGGCACCTACTCCCTGAAGGAAGTTTACATCTGGCAGGCCGACTGGAGCGGCTGGTTGCAATGGCTCGTGTTGATTACCGCACTCCTCTGGTACGGCCTCTGGGGAACGCTTCATGGCGCCCTTGCCAGCATTGTGCATACGGCGCGGGGCAAGCTTAAGCAAATGGTGGACGGCCTGCACGACCTCCTGGATATTCTGGTAAGCGGTGTGATGTCCCACTACCCGGACATTAACAAAAGTATCCCCAGGGAAGAACTGGCCCGCAAATTCGACGAGGTGGGGAAAAAGTTTCTGGAGGAACTCAAACTCAAGAGCGGTCCCATCAATTGGATGAAAGGCTTGTTCTTCCGGGTCATCTTAAGAGTTCTCAAGTTTCTGTTTCTCGACGATGTTATGGAGGAGTTGAATAAAAAAGGTAAGGAGCATCTCGACCGGGCGGATATCGAAAGCGCGGTCCGCAGGGTCGGGGTCGAATTCGTCATCTCCACTTTGACCGATCAAATGCTGATTTTACAGGGGCTGAATATTTTACTGCTGGCCCTCACCTTCGGCCTGCCGTTTTTTCTGTTCTGGTATTTTTAATCAGGGGAATGATGGACTTCAGGAAGACAGGGCGGAGATGCGTTCCTGGATATTTTCTTTTTCGTGGTAACCCAAATACAGGAGCCCGTCAGAGAGAGAATAGTTGTGAGGAAAAGTCATGACCTCGCGGCTGATCCTCTGCACCACTTCCTGATAAACCTCGGTGGCCTGTTCCGCGCTTAAACCTTCCCGAACGTCATAGGAATATCCCAGAGACAGATCGTGGTCCGGGGGATTGCTCAGGTTGAACACTTTGTACTCCTCCGGATTTTTCACAATAGGGGTGCCCTTTTCGAGATCGAACTGGGATGCGATACAGGAAAAACCGGCAGAATCGAGAATCGCCCGGTTGTCCATCACGAAGTTGACGGAATCCATGACCTCCTCCCGCGTCTCGGTGGGGAATCCGATCAGAATATAGAAGTGCATGCCGATTCCGATACGGATGCATTGTTCGACGGTTTCGTCGATGACTTCCTTGGGACAACCTTTTTTCATGGCGTCCAGGACGCGCTGGTTGTAGGACTCTAATCCAAAAATCAATTTGCGGCAACCCGACTTGTAAAGGGTTTCCATCCGGTTGTCACGCAGGAGGCTCTTTTCAAATTTAAGCTCACCCGTCCACTGCACGTCCACTTTTTCCGCGATCATTTTTTCGGCGAAGGTTTTCATGAAATTGATGGGCAGGGCTTCGTCGGTGAAGAAAAAGTAATTGCATCCATATTTCTCTTTAAGTTTTTTAAAGTCCTGCATCACCGTTTCCGCGTAGCGCACATGGAAATCCATATGGTCGAATGGAATGGAGCAGAACGCGCACCGCTCCCAATAGCAACCGCGCGAGCCCATGATCGGCAGAACCCTCTCCGGTGAAAAATAAAGATCGAAGGGCATGCCGTCAAAATCCGGAGTCGGCAAAGCGTTCAATTCTTCCTTGGCGAAGGGCCGGTTGACTTTCACCTCGCCGTTTTCCCGGTATAGAAGGTTGGGAACCTGCGACAGATCGCCATCGCCGCGCAGATGTTCAACCAGGCGCAGAAGCGGTGTTTCGCCTTCGTGAACGATAAAGCTATCGACAATTTCGAATAAGGGGGAACCTTTTTCCAGAACGTCCACCAGTTTAGTGAACACGCTTCCACCCACCGTGATATGGATATCTTTCCGGGCCTGCTTGATGAGATGCGCGAGGGTCAAACCGGGAATGATCTGCTCGACCGAGGTGATCGATATTCCCAGAATGTCGATATCCTCTTTGAGAATGTCGGGAACGTAATGTTGTTTGTATAGATCGTAGAAGAAATTTTCTTCCGGGTGCTTGAAGGAGTCGAGAATATCTCCGGTGGAATACGGGGAAAACCTGAGCTGGCTGCCGATAACGGTCAACTGGGACGGGTAGTAGGACGCCAAAATGTTATCCAGCCAGACATCGATAATTTTCAGGGCTTCCATGTACCGGTCAATCTGGTAGAACTCTTCCGTGCGCAGGATCGTCTTGGCGCCATCGATCTGATCTTTCAGCGCGGGAATAATTTCCTCGGCTTCCCGCAATTTGTCGAACTTTTCTTTTTCGATATCGGTGAGGAAAGGTTTGGAACCCAGTTGATGGAGGTCCTTCAGGATTTTGTCATACAAAGGCTGGGTGTTTTCCCAGGAGCACAGGTAGTCCAACAGTTCGATGGCCAAGTCGCGCTGCACAACATCCTCGATGCCATGCTGATGCAGGAACCCTTTGAGGGCGGGCAGGCTCAAATAGGGTTGCGATGGATGCCACGATGATGGAAAAACCAGATAAATCATTAACTGTTCCCTGAATCAACCCGACCGGGGCCGGGATAAGGTATCAAAAATAATTATTGGGGTTTGGGCGCCATGAACACCAGCATGACCAACGGTTCCTGCGTATGGTTCACCACCCCATGGGCCTCTCCGGAAGGCGCCATAGTGATTTCGCCAGCCGTCAGCTCTTTTTCCTCGGAGCCAATGGTGATTCGGCCCTTCCCTTCCAGCAGATAATATATCTTGTCCGACCCCTCATGGGCATGAACTTTCTGAGCCTGGCCGGGTTCGAGGCAGTATACATCACAAAAAAACCGGTCCGAATCGAAAAGGCTGACCTTGTTCATTTTCTCGGATTTAAACTGCACCTGATCGCTGACATTGGTCACTTTCATAAATGCTGAAATCCTTCCGGCCGCTGGTTGGTGAATGGGGGAAAATTATAAACCCCTTTGAAATCATATAGATCAGCGAATTCTATCACAGTGGTGCAAGGCTTCAAGAAAAATATATCGCCGCCGGCTGAGCTTCGGGATAAGCGGTTGACTTCGCGAGGCGATTCCTCTATTTTGAACTTCCATGCGGAAAAGAAGGGGACTCGGACGGCAAAGTCAACAAGCTGAAGGGCAGGCCGCCATTGATTTTATAAGACCGTCCATGGTCTGTAAGTGATTTAAAGATCGGAGCGTAGCGCAGCCTGGTTAGCGCACTACACTGGGGGTGTAGGGGTCGGAGGTTCAAATCCTCTCGCTCCGACCATTTCAATGACTTACGGAAGGCCCACAACCTGTTTGTAGAAAAAATTCTACCAAACTCCACTTGTTCCATTTGCTCGATAGCACTACACCTCTGGTGTAGGGGTCGGAGGTTCAAATCAGTCACACCCTGTGTGCTCACTCCGACCATTTTCCGTCACTGAGCACTTTCCACCTTCTCCCCGGTGGCCGTTTCCACGTCCGCCACAATCACTGCGATACGTATCTGATTCGATTTTTCAACATATCTTATCCCATGGTCCAGCATTTAATGTGCTTCCCTCTGTTTTGTAATAGCCTGCTTATCCTCCTATTTTTCAAAGTTTTTCCATAAATGGCACAATTTATATCGGAAGCCTTTAAGAGGCTTTATCCATGTTTTCATTTAAATCCGCATAAAAAATAAAATACATAATATCCCAACCCAATAAATCCTGATCTCTAAATATCCAAATTTTAACTATTTGATTTTTTTTGAGTTAATGTCCATTTATGCCTGTTAGGGGAAAGGAAATATTCGGATGTCGAATTACCCTAAAATATACTGAAATTATCGGTCCAACCCCCTTGCTAATATTTTTCCGAAAGCTATAATGCGAACATCATATCCGGGAAAGAGAACCGCAAATTTAGATTTCAAGCCATTTCAGGAAATAACAAACCTGAGTTTCCTTAAAAGATTTGGTCCATGGGAGAGGGACCTGCTGCTCTTCCTGCAGGTACAACCCTTAAGGGTTTTCCCTATGGATAAATCCACACAATCCAGCTCCATTAACGTCCTGTTAATTGAAAGCCCGGATCGGGCGGCATCGGTCAGCCACGCCCTTAATACAAAGACGCCTCAATTTAAATTCAGCGTTTTTCATTCCCTTTCTGAATCCCGGAAATATCTTTCTGAGCAATCACCGGATATTGTAATTGCCGATCTCAAATTGCCGGATGGATATGGAATAGAATTGCTGACCGCTGCCCATAAAACACTCCCCTGCCCCCTGATTCTTCTGACGGAGGAATCTTCCCGCCAGGAAGCATACGAATCCCTCCAAAAAGGCGCCAGCGACTATATCCTCACGGATGTGACACCCGCATACGAAATTCCACGAATCATTGAAAGGGTTTTAAAACAAAAGAATTTTTCTCTGGAAAATTCCCAACGTAAAGCGGGCTCCCTGTCCCAGCGCATGATGGATCATATTATGGACCAGGTCATTGACGGAATCATCACCATCGATGACCAAGGAATCATTGAATCGTTTAACTCTTCTGCGGAAAAAATATTTAGATATTCTTCCAGCGAGGTGATCGGCAAAAACATAAAAATCCTGATGCCGGAACCTTACCACAGTCAACATAATGGATACTTGCAAAAATACATTGATACAGGGACAGGAAATATCATCGGGTTTGGCAGGGAAGTGGAAGGCCTCCGCAAAGATGGAACTGTCTTTCCTATCGATTTGGCTGTCAATGAAGTTTGTCTAGAGGATAAACGCTTTTTCACAGGGATCGTACGTGACATTACCGAGAGAAAAAGGCACGAGCGAAAATTATTCCAGGCTAAATTGGAAGCTGAAAAAACCAGTCTGGCGAAATCAGAATTTTTGTCAAGGATGAGCCATGAGCTCAGAACACCCTTAAACTCGATTATGGGTTTTTCCCAATTGCTGGAAATGGCGGCGGTCAAGGAAAAGTATCCGGAGAACCAGGTTAATTTTATCGAGCAGATTCTGAGAGCGGGAAGCCATCTCCTTGAGTTGATCAACGAGGTACTCGATTTATCCCGTGTGGAATCGGGAAAAATTGAAACTCATCCGGAACCGGTGGATATCAAAAACCTGCTCAATGAAATGGTTGCCTTTATGCAGCCGATTGCTCAAAAGAGCAAAGTGAATATTTCAAATGATACGGAGTTAACAGGTTGTCCCATGATTAAGGCGGATAAGGGTCTTTTAAAGCAATGTATTTTAAATCTCCTTTCCAACGCGGTGAAATATAATCAGGAAAAAGGTGAGGTAAACCTGCATTGCCGCACGATGGAAAACAAAAATATTCAAATTTGCGTGACCGACACCGGCCCGGGTCTTTCGGAGGAACAACAGGCTTCGCTGTTTCAACCCTTCGAGCGACTGGGAGCCGAGAATTCTGAGATTGAAGGATCGGGAATCGGCCTGACCATCACCAAAAAGATAGTTGAACTGATGGGCGGTACCGTTGGTTATGAATCTCAATTGGGAAAAGGCTCGACATTTTTTATTGAGTTGCCCGTGTATGGGGATGGGGAACCTTATATGGAACCTGTAAAAGCCGTGCCTCGCCCCATGAAATCTCCTCAGGGGAAAAATATTTTTAAAATTTTATACATCGAAGACAACCAGGCCAACCTGGCATTAATCGAGCACACCCTCTCCCGATATTCCAATATTCAGTTAAGTTCCGCTTTTAACGGCCGTCAAGGCCTCCAAAAAATCCAGGAGTACATACCCGACCTTATTTTACTGGATATGGGGTTGCCGGATATGGAGGGGTTGGATGTATTGAAGGAGCTTAAAAAAAACCGGCAAACCAAAGATATCCCCATTGTGGTGCTCAGCGCGAACGCCCTTCAAAGCCACATCAACCAGTCCAAGGATCTGGGAATAGAGCGGTACCTGACCAAACCGATTGACATCCAGGAATTTGCCGACGTCATCAATCAGTATACAAACTGAACCCTTCCTGATTCCTTAAAATTTTCCTGCGGCGGAAAAATTCGATGACCCATACTTCTGCAAACCCCTGACACTCTTAATGGCTGGCTAGCTGTTGCTGGACCTGTCTTTTAAATTCCAGCGGTGCACGAATCATGCTGAAGGGATCGCTGACTCCTCCCGTCCCGGAAACGGTGATGGTGCCAAAATTCAACAATCGTCCCCAGATACTTTGATTCACTTTCACACTTTCGACCCGCTTCAAAAACACTTCGATCGTGTTTCTTTTAATAAAGCCTTCCTTGACGATAACGCGCTGGTTTGTCACCCCGAATTCCGAACAGCGGTAGTGAATCCATATGATCAAAGCATGGATAACGGCCGCTGCCAAAAAGATTCCACTGAAAACCAGGAAAACCATATCCGCTTCGGATTTAAACACCTGTAATGTTTTGACCGCAAAAAGAACGGCCGACAATACAAACCAGATAACCGGATACGCGAAAATTATTTTATGGCGCCGTGTTTGGTAAACGATTGTTTCACCGTCAAGAAGACTTTTCTCAATATAACTCATAAAATTTTCGCTCTCACCCTTAACTGATAACAGCTTTCCTCAGACAATAACGTTCATTTCAGTATAAGGGTAAATAGAGATATTTCCCCAGATTTAAAAACAATCAACTCGATGGAATTTATTGAAAAGGTTTTATAGGCACAAAAGATATTCATAAAAGCGGCTTTAGGAAAAAACCGGTTAAGACTAAATCATACTATTGAGAAAATCTTCGTCCTCCATTTCATCGCTCAGATACTCGGGAAGTTTTGTGTCTTGATCGACCACGGCGGTTCTTATCTGCATAACGTTGAGACCGGAAGCGTCCATCAGGTTAGCGCCCTTGAGATTGGCCTGGCTAAACAAAACATCCTCATTGAATTGCGATCCTTGGAGGTCCGCATTTTGAAAATTGGCGTTTTGAAGATTGGACTCCATAAGGCTGCATTTTTTCATGTTGGCGCTTGCCAGTTGGGCGCCCTGAAGGTTCACCTCCTGCAATCGCGCCTGTTCCAGGTTGACGCCTTCCAATGAAGCCCCGGCCAGATTGGAAAATTGCAGCTTGGCCCCTTTCAGATCGGCCCCTTTGAGATTGACCTTGGTAAGAACAACTCCCCGGAGATCGGCCCCGGAAAGGTCTATGGCCTCCGCCGGATTTTCCTCGCGCCACCGGTTCCAGGCCTCAGGCCCTTTTTTTATAATTTCTACATGCTGCTCGCTAGCCATATTCAACATCCTCCATGAACAAGCGGCTGTCCCAGTTCTATTGGGCGCCGCTTAAAAGGAACCCGGTTCAAGTAAATTAGAAAAACGCATATTATCAAATTTTCGTGATTTTAAGCTTAATTTTCTTTCGAAATCCTGCGACCCAGGAACAATCAACAAGCGGGAGAGTTGGAAAACCGCACATTCGGGAGGAAATTTTTTTTATTTGACGGTTCGGACCAGACGGACACTCATGGTGGGGCTGTTATAATCCTTGGGTGCGGTCTTGTCGTATCCTCCGGCAAAAAAGAAATACTTGGCAGACTGCCCCCCCACCTGATCCATCGACCAGAACCCGTAGCCACCGCCGTTCTGAAACGCCTTGGGGTACCCAACGGGATAATCTTTGTTTTTATCGAAAGCCAGCCGGGTCCGGTCAGGATCAAACGTTAATTTGTACTCATCGATGGCTGGCACCCGCCAATCGCGATAACCGCCGAATCGCTTGGCATTCATTAATTGAGCCCAATCCCGGGCTTCCTCCCAGGAGTCGGGATATCTTCTTTCCATAATCCGGAAATCCTGGGTCATCCACATCAACTTGTTCATCGAATCAAGAGCGGTATCGTTATCGTATACGATCCAATCACCCAGAGTAATACTGGTTGCCGTGAGGCGCTCCTGCCGTTGCAACTCCCAGAAATATTTAAAACCCGCAGTTCCACCAGCAACCAGAACAGCAAGAACCACAACTGTAGTGACCATGGATTTAAGTCTGCGAATTTTTTTGGACAGGCCTTTTGCTTCAATCTTAAGATTTTCCTTGTCCTGAGTGAGGTTTTTAATGGAATCCTGAAATCCCTGCATTTTTATATTAATTTCATATTGCTCCACACATTGGCGAATCACATTCAGAACCTTATTGAAATCGATCGGTTTTTTAACAAACCGAAAAGCTTCTCCTTTATTAACGATGTCTTCGATGAGTTGTTGATCAAAATAAGCGGTCGTCAAAACCCTCACGGTAGTTGGAGAGACGCGTTTCACCTGCTCTAACAATTCGGTGCCACGCATTCCCGGCATCCGGTCATCAGTAAATAAAACGGCTACGGGACCGCGGTTGGCGACAATTTCCGCCGCTTCCTCAGGTCCCAGGCAAACTTCGACGTCATAGCCAGCGGACCGAAAAATTTTACGGGCGACGATCAAAACCTTTTTCTCATCATCGACCACCAGAATCTTATATTTTTTCTTTTCTTTGGTCTGATTCAATTTAATCAATTTGAAATGGAGGAGTATTTATTGGACACATGACTAATGCAATGATTCAATCTTAAGAAGGTCCTTAATACGTTCAATTAATTGATTTCGAGTGCAATTCCCCTTTTGCAATACACCCTGCACTTGATTTGGAAGCATACTTTTCTCATGATCCGCCAATTCCTTTGCGGTAAAAATCAGTAAGGGGATTGATTTCCCTTGTTTATTTTTGTCCATATCAGAAATAAATTCTAATCCCTTGCCGCCGGAAACACCCAGACCAATAATCATCAAATCAGGCGCATTATTTTCCAGATCTGCAAGAGCGGAAATCGTAGGTTCCCGGGGCTGTGCGGACCACCCCTGAGCATTCAAAATGTGGCAAAGAACCTTATTGTTGGCCTGGTCCTCATCAACCACCCATATGCTCTTTCTATTTGAATTTTCCGCAGATCCATCCTTTTCATATTCCAAATGATCCGTTGCGGATTTCGTTTTAAGTTTTGATTGAGGTAATACATTTTTATTTTTCCAGAAATTTACAGATTCGATCGATTTTATTTTTTCGTCCCTACCGCTCTCGGAGCTCTCACTATCCCTTGGAAGACGAATTGTAATAACTGAACCCTCTCCCAGTTTACTTTCAACCTGAATACTGCCCCCCAGAATATCGCAAAGGCGTTTGCTGAATAACAAGCCCAAGCCTCTGTTGCCGGACTTTTCCAAACCGGACTTGCCGGGACCCCGCTCTTGAAATAAATTTCTGACTTGCTGCGCATCCATACCGGGCCCAGTGTCCGTGACCTTGAAGCAAATCCATTCCCCCCCATTCTCTTCCTCTTTAAAACCTTCAATTAGAATTTTTCCTTTTTCAGTGAATTTACAGGCGTTCCCGGCAATATTCAGAAGAATCTGTCTCACCCGCGATTCATCTGAAACCATCGACCCCAGGCCGTCGCCGATCTTCAATTCAATTTCGATTCCGTTTTTTCGTGCCAGAGGATATAAGGTGTCAGAAACGCCTTCCAGAACATTCGATACCTGAAAAGTCTCCAGCTGAAGATCCATTGAATGGCTGGAATATCGGACCAAATCCTGAATATCATCGATCAATTTCAAAAGATGCCTTCCGGTGGATTGCATAATTTCGAGGTTCCCCGTTAATTGGGTTTGGCCTGCTTTTTCTATTTCGGAACGGATAATTTCCCCATAACCCAAAATGGAATTGATAGGAGTTTTTAAATCATTACTGAATTGCGTTAACAAATCATTTTTATTCTTCAATACAGATTCAGCCTCCTGACGAGCCACCCAAAGCGACTCTTCGGCGAGTTTCCGATAGGCGATCTCCTCTTTCATTTTCACCATATGATCTTCCAGGTCTGAGGTACGCTCACGGACTTTATTTTCGAGATGGGAGTTGGTCTCTTGAAATAAATTATAAAGCGCAACGCTTTCCAGTGCATTGGCGGTATTCTGCAGAATAATAGAGAGCGTGTATTGGATAGTTTCTTCCAGCTGAGGAGAAACATCGCTGATCAGGCCGGCGAACATTCCTCTTACTCTCTGCTTGGTGGAGAGAACATGCAGAATCAGGTGTTTGCCTTGCTCACTGGATTTAACAACCACCGGCCGGTTCTGATTGACCGCCCAGGCAAAGGAGCTATCATTGATCCGGCGGTCCACCTCAGTTTTGATAGTATTCAATTTTTCATCGGGCCAAATAAATTTGAGAAGAAAATCTGAGTCTGGCTCATCGACCCGATAAAAGGCAATCGCATCAAATTTGAGAATTTTTACCAGGTGCTCCCTGGCAATCTCAAAAACCTTGTCGGGGTTCCGATCCTGACTGGCCGAATGGTGGAGCTCCCCAAGGGAAGCCAGCAACTCAAGACTGAACAAATGCCACTTGGCAAGCTTTTCCAAATATTCAATCCGGGCGTCCTTTTTACTGTCTTGACTTTTGTATCCTGAATTTTCAACCATTTTCCCTGACCTTAATTCAAAATTATCAACGCGTCTTCCAATTCCCGGTCAAGTTGCTTGATCATTAAAGGAATCATACTTGAAGACAATTCAATTTTATCCCAGGCCATTGGATTCAAGGGCGGAACAAATCTTTCCCCGGTAGATCCCAACTGAAGAGCATGAACAAAAACATCAGAAACATGAAGAATGGCGGTTTCCATAGGGAGTTCAAAATCGATCATAGAGTCGTGACAGTGCTGAACCGCCAATTGAAATAAATCAGGCAGTTTCCAGGATTGGATTAACAGGCACCCGACATCTGAATGATCATATCCAAACATCTCCTTTTCAACAACGTGAAGGAGCTTTTCCTCCAATTGGACCTTTTGAAGAGCTTCACTCATCTCCTCTGGAATGGAGAGGAACATGACCAGCCTTCCGATATCATGGATGAGCCCCAAAACGTAATACCGCTCAACGCCTCTTTCATGACAAAAAGTAGCCATGATACGCGCCATCAAACCGCACGCAATGTTGTGGAGCCAGAAGGCTTTCATATCCAGGTCCTTACTGGAGAGGCCTCGGAATTTATCCACAACCATAGTAGCCAGGACCAGATCCCTCAGTTGAGCCATGCCGATGATGGTAATGGCATGAGTAATAGTTTCAATTTTAGTGTCGTACCCGTAAAAAGGACTGTTCACGATTTTCAAAAGGCGGGCGGAAAGAGCGGAATCCTTTCCGATAATCTGGGCGATTTCCGCAAACGAACATTCTGGGTTCTCCACCGCTTCATTAATCCTGTAGAACGCTTGCGGCAGGCTAGCCATCGGTCCGCAGTGTTCAATCAATTCTTCCGGGCTACTGAACATATTATTGCTCCTGCGGCGGCTGGAAATTGATTTTTCTCTTCAGGGCGACCTGAAACAACTCTCGAACTGCGGGATGCTTACCATCATTGAACTTGAATAGTTTTTGGAGCTGCGCTTCTTGTCGGGCATTGCCCCCGTGATCTTCGCGGGACTTTTTCAATTCAGCAGTGCCGCTACCCGGTTCTTTTTCAATTATGACTTCGGTGATTCCCCAGGATTTAAAAATCTTAATATGCTTTTCCGTCACCATATTTCCTGCCATAAGGAGTCCCCTGCCGAATCGGCCTTTGACATCCCTGGCCAAAACCATACCCGGCTCGACCTCTTCCAACTTGACATTTTTCATGGCTTTGCCCTCCCAGACAAAAACTTACACAACACAAACAGCAGCAACCTGCTTATAATCGCAATCCCCCTTAAAAATCTTTTGTATCCCGTCTTGTTTTAAAGTGGTCATGCCATCCCGGATGGCCTGTTCTTGAAGTTCCTCCATTAATGCCTTTTTCATGATCATCCGCTTGATCGTGCGAGTCCCCTCAAGCAATTCGTGTAATCCGGTACGGCCTGAATAACCACTTTGCTTGCATTTGCCGCAACCCACGGGTCCTTTTAATAGAAAGTCATCAGAATACTCCACCCTCAGTTTATGAAATTCCGTCGGGCCATATTCCTCCACCAGCACATCGAATTCATCCCGCGAGGGGTGATAGTCTTTTTTGCAATGTTTGCACAGGGTTTTAACCAGACGTTGGGCGGCGATCAGAATCAACGCATCGGCAAAATTAATGGGGTTCATCCCCATATCGATCAGCCGGGTGATCGTTTCAGGGGCTGAATTGGTATGCAGAGTGCTGAAAACCAGGTGGCCGGTGAGGGAGGCTTCCAATCCAATGGAGCAGGTTTCCACATCGCGCATTTCCCCCACCATAATGACATCCGGATCTCCCCGTAAAAACGAACGCATGGCGCGGGCAAAATCCAAGCCAATCTTATTATGCATCTGCACCTGCCGAAGCCCCCGTTGAGTAATTTCCACTGGGTCCTCGGCTGTCCAAATTTTCCTTTTAGGGGTGTTGATGAATCCCAGCGCGGAATGCAGAGTGGTTGTTTTACCGGATCCCGTCGGGCCGACCACCAGAATCAGTCCGTAAGGTTTACTCACGCTGGCCTTCATTAATTTTTCATTCCGCTCGGAAAAATTCATAGCCTCAAGCGGCAGGGGTTTGCTGGCGGCCAAAATTCGCATGACCACATCCTCGTTCCCCCCGACGGTGGGGCAAGTGGCGACACGAAGCTCAATGTCTTTTTTACCGTATCTCATCTTGATCTTGCCGTCCTGCGGCAGACGCCTCTCCGCAATATCCAGCTTCGACATAATCTTGATACGGGAAATGAACGCTTGTTTATAAACATTGGGAATTTCCTGGGCGACCTCACATTCCCCATCTTTGCGATAACGAATCAGCATTTGTTCTTTACCCACTCCTGGCTCGACATGGATATCGGAAATCCCACTATTATAAGCATCTATGATGATTTTATTGACCAGGCGCACGATCGAGCTGTCCCGTTCCGATATGGCGCTTTCTTCCTCCTCCTCGTCCAATTCAACCACAGTCGCATCAGATTCACTGATCAGATTTTCCAGGAGGGCGGATACGTTTTCCGAATCGGTAGGGTGAGGTTCATCCTCATGGGTGTCTTCCGCAGGTGTTCCCATCAGGTAATCAAAGATATCCGCTCTCAAGCCGACCTTAAACTGGATTTCCTTTTTGGGAAACGTCATCTTGATGTTACGAACCTTGTCCATTTTGGAAGGATCATCGATCAAAACAACGACCATGTTGGCGTCACTTTGAATGGGAACCCAGTGATTTTTAATCAGGAAATTTTTATTCAAACCCTCAAAGTATTTCTGGGGCAAAAGAGTCGAATCGTTATAACCGAAGTAAGGAATCCCATAATAATCTTCCAGCGATTTACCCAGATCTGAACGCTTGATCCCCTGCTCCTCCAAAAGCAAGGATTCCAAGTCCACTCCTCCCCTTCTGGCCTTAATCATGGAGGATTCCAGCTCGGTAGGGGACAGAATTCCACTGTTAATCAGGTAACTGAATTTATGGATTTTGGATTGGGAAAACTTGGCGTTATTGAAAAAAGCAATGGCCAGCATCTGGGCTATGGCAATAATATTTTTTTCATGACCCGAAGCAAACCGCAAAGTCATTCTTGTGTTGATTACCTGGATTACGCCCATGAGCTTGTTTTCATGAATCATGGGGCAACAAAGCATGGACTTTGTCTTAATATTCATTTTCTCGTCCCAGGTTTTATCATACTTAAGATCGGGGTGATATTTACCCAGTGGTTCTGAGTGATTCACATCATCGATATTAACCATCCTTTTTTCAAGTGCGACCCACCCAAGGATACTTTCAGGGCCAATGGGAACTCTTCTCTCCTGTATTCCATCAGAGGTTTTGGTTTTTGAATAAATCTCTTTGCGATTTTGATCCACAGCAAAAATATTGACCACATCCGCATCGAATAATTCAATCATCGGCTTGGTGGTTTCAAATAAAATATCCTCCATTACGGTGGCTTGCTGAATCGCCAATCCAATGGCCTTAAGTTTTTCCTGGTGTTCTTCATTTTGCAGCTTTTCGAGAGCGCTGCCCAGAGAACCCGCAAGATCTTCAGCCAACTTCAGTAGTTGCTCCGAGAAAGGAGATGAGTCCAGTTTATTAATAATTTCAAGTACACCGATGGTATTGGAATTATGAAAAATCGGAACGGCCAAAACAGAGCGGGTTTTAACTCCTATTTTTTTATCCCAAGAAGAGTCGTGACTTAAGCCGGGATATTTCGCCAGCTCATCTTTATTATAGATATTTGTAAAGTTTATCGGCGTCTCCGTTATAAATACATATCCGGGTAAATTATTTTTGGAAATATCGACATTCTTTTCCACAATTTCATCGGAAATATGATTTCTGGATAAAAGGTGGGTTTTTTCAGGATTAGAGGAATAAATAATAAGAGCCTGACATTCGAAAAATTCTTTAAGATCATCCGTCAAATTGAAAAAAGCCTCGTTGATACTATCGGCGGAAACGACCGAGACAACCTTGGCTAAAAGCGGTTTCAGGCGATCCGACACTCTTCTTCCACCGCTTTTTTTTCTTAATTCGCCGGCTCCTTTATTCTCTGATACTTTAAGAGAAGACTCTCCTTTCCCATTTCCAAAACTCTTGGAATTTTCCTTATTCGGGGTTTTTGATTTCTTATTTTTAAATAGGGGCACGGTCACCAACAGGAATACATTTACAATAGGGTGTAAATTCAGAGTAAGGCTTGACCTTTAAAAACACAAGACGAATAAAAAACAATGCTTTATCCTTGATTTTGCATTCATTGAAGCGCCGGAAACATCAATGATTTTTCTGCACATGTATATTTTTTGCCCCTATCATGGTTCATTGATATCTTTTTTGCTTCCCCTAAAAAGCATTTTGTCGGCATAGAGTTACATTGCTCTTTGGCAAATTTGCGGACCCTCTAAATTCTGAGCCTAATCGGTTGCTTTTCAAGGTGTTATCGAGTATAATTTTTACATCGAATTACAATTAAAATGTATGAGTTTCCCCTCTTGCCTGCAGGCGCCCTTTTTTCAAGAGCAAACCAATTCTTCAGGTTTGGGAAAACTCTAAACGCCCTTGACGGATTCTCTTGCCTATCAGGAAGACACACTCAGCAGCCATGTTGCCATTTTAACGTTTAATAAATATGAAACGCAGCAGCCCTCAAAGACTACTTTCAATAAACACCCTCCACAAAGGTCAGGCGGATGAAAATAAAAGATAGCGCCGGATATCTGGCAGGTCTCACTCTACTTCTCACTTTGGGATTTTTGGTTTTGTGGGAATTTTGGCTTGAATCCCTCATTCTCGTGGACTATTTGGAAATTGAAGTCCATAAAAATTTCATGGATCGGTGGACTTTTGTGGTATCTGCCCTTGCTATCGTTTGTTTGTCTCTCGTTTTACCCTTTAGAAGCATGAAAGCCACCGCGGATGAAATGAAGGGGCTGGAAATCGCATTACACGGTGAGCAAGCTCTTTCAAAAATATTTTTCACAGTGGATAATTCATTAATTCTGGTCATTGATACTTCAAACCGAATCATGCAAATCAATCAGAAGACCATTCACCTTTTGGGATTCAAGGAAGATGAAATGGTGGGAAAGGATTGGATATCCCTTCTCGTAAAAGAAAAAAATCAGGATGGGATAAAGACCCAGTACAAACAGTTTGTCAGTGATAAAAATCAGAATTTCATCCGATTTACCGCTTCCATTAAAACCAAAAGCGGCAGCGAGAAAATGATTGATTGGCAATGTTCTCCCTTGAGGGATGAAAAAGGCCGAGTTTACGGAACTATCAATTCAGGTCAGGATATTTCAGAACAAATTCGCTTAAGAAACGAAATTTCCCAAATTAAAGGAAAATACGAACCTCAGATCAAAAAACTGACCGCAGACCTGAATTTCAACAAAAAGAAATATCACAGCGAGGCCATCAAGAGCGCCAGCACAAGGGCACGCTTTAAATTCTGGTTCGACCTTGAAAGCGCTCTAATCGGATTATCGCCCAGCCAAATCAGCAATCCAGATGAAGTTGCAAAAGGAATCAAAAAGACATTGCAATTATTTGGTGAATTGTCCAACGTCGATCAAGGCTACATATTCAAATTCACCAAGGACGAGTCGCATATGGTCAATACCCAACTATGGGTTTCAGGGGAGCCCTTGCTGGAGGCCGATTCCAATGAAGAATTCTCACTGGACAATTATCCCTGGTTTAAAAAGAAAATTTTCAAAAAAGATGTCATACACATTCCCAACATTAAAGAAATGCCCAAAGAAGCTGAGTCTGAGAGAGAAGTGTATCTTTCCCAGGGAATCAAATCCATAATCAATGCACCCATTATTCAAGGGGATTCTGTAGTCGGCTACATGGGTTTTGAATCGAGTCAAAAAGAGAAGGTCTGGGATATTGACGAAATCAACGTTATCCGGGTAATTACTCGATTAATATCCAAAATATGGAGCACGCCTTCTTCGCCAGAACCTCAGCCAGAAGCGGGAACCCCGGAACTGACGAATACTCCTGAACTCGCTGACGTCCCGGAACCCGGTTTGGAGGAAAATGCAAAGAAGCCAGAGTCTCCTCAAACTCCATCTGAAGAAGCCTCCCCTTCACTTGAAAATGAATTAGAAATGGCAAAGGCAGGTTCCGAAAAGGAACTTCGCGAAAAACTTGATGAAATGGAAAAAGCTCACTCCCAATTGTTATCCGAAATGAAGGAGCGCAAACAAGCTGAAGCAGACCTTCGTACCAGCCGGGATTCTATTGAGCGCGAGCTTGGAGAAAAGTCTCTTCAATTGGAAAAACTTCTTGCTGAAGCTGACGCAGACACCCAGGAAAAACCACCCTTGGGAACTGATGTGAAAAAAGCCGTTAAAGAGGGGAAGCTGGAGGCATCCAGCCATTCACCTAAATCCGATGAAGGGGAAATTGAAAAGATGAGTAGCGCGCTTCAAAAAAAGGAAAATGAACTGGCCTCTCTGCAAAATCAACTCAAATCCAAAGCGGGCGGATTAATGGCCGCGGAAGTTCAGGAATTTAAAACAAAGATTGCTGAAAAAGACACAGAACTCAAATCCCTTCGGAAGAAATTTGAAGAAGGAAATTCTGCCAAAATAAAGCTGGAAGAAAAATTAAAAGAAGTCCAGAATTCCATCAAAAAACATCAAGGGGAAATGAAATCACTCAAGGAGGCAAACAAAGGGCTGGAAGTCGAATTGGATGAACTCCGAAAAATCCATGAGGACTTTGATTCCAGCGCGGACAAACTTGAGGATACCCGGCAGGAATTAGAAAGTCTGGAGATCGCTAACGAACAGTTAATGACGGACATTGAAGACAAAAATTACACGATCGATGAAATTAATGAAAAGGCCACCCGTTACGAGAAAATGGACCTTCCCATATTCACTTTGGATCAGGAAGGAGTTATTTTGACCTGGAACAGAACGGCGGCCTCTCTCACGGGTTACATATCCGAGCTGGCATTGGACATGCCCATTTCATTCATGTTCGACGACGAGAATGAATTCGATTTTGAAAACCAATTTTTAGCTCCCTTAAGGGAAAACTCCAAGCTTCGAATAGAAATACCCATTAAAATTGCCAAAGGAACCGTGTTTAACAGTCTTATAAGCATTGTCTCATTCAAAGGCAAGAATGATGTGGTTTCCAACCTGGGTTACTTTGTAAACCTTTCGGAAACTGATGACGTAGGCGATATCCATTCCACCAAGATGCAGTTCACCACATTGCTGGGTAATTCCGGATTAATTCTGGTCAACCTCTCACCGGACTACCGGATCACCGACACCAATGAAAAAATGGAGGCCATTCTTCAGTGGAACAAGGAAAGCGCTCTGGACAAAAATTTCTTTGAGATGGCTCTTGCCGGAGACAACTGGGAAGATGTTTATGAGGATATTGAGGGCCGCATGAGTTCCCAGGACACAGTGGACTTGGAAACGACAGTCCTATCCGATGATGAAACGGAGCGTACATTTTTATGGAATCTGATTAAGGAAATTGACCCAAAGGATAAATCCGTCAAAGGTATCCTGGCTATAGCCCAGGATATTACCGAACTGCGCAAAGCTCAAAACCAATTGAACGAAAATGAATTTGTGTTGAATTTGATCGTGGACAAGGCAGAAGACGGTTTAATCACCATTGATGAAAATGGGATCATTCAATCTTTTAATGAGGGGGCGGAAAATTTGTTCGGCTACGTTTCCCAGGAGATTGTCGGGAAAAACGTGAGCCATTTGATGCCGGCCCCTTACAGCAAAGAACATGACAATTACATCAAAAATTATATTGATAGAGGTTCATCCAGTTTTATTGGGGGTCCACCCAAGGAGTTAATCGGAAAGAATAAAAACGGCACAACTTTTCCGTTGGAAATTACCTTGAGAGAAATCTATAAAGGCTATCAGAAGATGTTTATCGGAATCGCCCGAAATATCAGCAAGCGCAAGGAAACGGAAATTCAACTTGTTGAAGTTCGGGGAAAATATCAGCGTATCATGGATGCGGAATTAGATGCCGTGCTTGTCGTTGATAGCAACACCCAACAGATTCTGGAAAGCAATCCTGCCGCACTATCTCTTTATGGTTATGAATCAGAAGAATTCATAAAATTGAACTTTAAGGATCTCATTGCAGAGAGTGACCCATTGCTAAACGGAGGCCATATTGTACCCATATCGGGCCTGGGCTCCACCCAGAAAATTTCCCAGTTGTATCAGAAGAAAAAAGATGGGGGCCTTTTCCCGGCCAGTATCACCACCAGTTCTTTCAGGTTGAGGGACACGGATTTTGAATTGAAAATCATTCGTGATATCTCCGCGGAAGTCCTGCTTGAGGAAAAACTGAAAGAAAAACAAGATCAATTTGATGAAGCCCTGCTGAAAAAGGAGAACCAACTTGAGGAAATAATAAAGCAGAGCGAAGACCAAGAGGCCGCCCTCCGCCAGGAAAAGTTAAATGCGGTGCAACATATCACCTCCTCCATGGTGGACCTGATCAACAATCCCATTCAGGGAATTGAAAATATCCTGGAGCAAGTGAAAGAACGGGCGGAAATGGCAGATATTCATAAAGGCCTGGTGACCGTGGCCATGAACGAGTGCCGACGAGTTGCGGACTTGGTAGGCAAAATGAAGATTTTTCAGCCCCCGGCCGAGGAAGATCTGGAATCACTGGATGTTCATCAGGTTCTCGACGAAATACTGCAAAGTAATATGGGTACCCTGCATGACCGAACGATCACCCTGGAAAAGCAATATGCAGACCAGTTACCCGCCATTGAAGCCGTCACCCAGCAAATTCGCCAAGCCATCAATAATATTATCAAAAATGCTGAGGAGTCCTTTAGCGAGGATGAAGGTAAAATTACCATTTCCACCGAACAGGATGGATCAAACGTAAAAATCCATATTCAAGATACCGGATGCGGCATTCCTGAGAAGGAAATGGGTCGTATATTTGACCCTTTTTACACCACCAAATCGGCTGCTCACCGACCGGGGCTGGGATTGTTAGCCTCGCTGGGTATCGTTCAAAACCATAATGGGGACATCGAAGTCCACAGCCAGCTCGGGGAAGGAACCACCTTCACTGTCACGCTTCCTCTCAAGCAACCCGTTACCCCGAGTAACGGAGATTCATAATACTCTTCAGGGAATTTTCAGCGCCTTAACCTGATGGAGTATCCGACCCTTTTTGTACTCGCGCCTTTTTCTTCAAACGGGCATTTTCCCCTTTGAGGTGTTCAATTTGAGCCACCAGATCCAGGCAGGTCTGATTGAGCAATTCCACTGCCGGGTTGACTTCCTCCTTATTACTATTGACCGATTGAGCATCCATCTCTTTCTCCTTTCAAAAGGCCATTATAGCGAATAAAAAGCGAAAATCAACGTAAAATAGAAGTAAAATTAAAACCACTGTATTTAAAGGGTTAATGAATTTGGCAGGATGAAATAAATCAGATGGGGGGGTCTATCGGCAGGCGACCTAGTTATCACACACCCAGGGAAAACCCCAAGCGGAGTTCTTTTTACGAATAATTTCAAGGATGGGCCTTGAAACCAGATCAGTCCCTCCCCCTCCCAAACCATCGCGAATCCTGAGAGATTCCTTTAATTTCAAAGGTTGCGCCGGAAAGAAAAGTTTGGCCAAGGGCTCATTGAATGGGTTTTTGCTGGAAAATCGGTCCATGAGTTCTTCCTTATTCAAAAGAAATTAGATTCAAAATTTTCCTAAGGGTTGTAAAAAAAGTGACCTTGGACCCGCGGAATTCTCGCAATTAAAATCCCTCTTAACTTTCGGCCCGGAAAGGGGAATGAAGGCGGGATCCTCAGCCAACTCAAACTATCCAGCCAATTATCAGATATTTAAAGGGTTCTGTTCATTTAACCCGGTCCACAATAATTAAAGTTTTTTAATTTTCAATTAATTTTACGTTAATCCTGTCTCACTATACTGATTCCACTAAGACAGGGTCACGCTGACTCGTGAGGCTGATTTTTACATCAAATGATTTCTCTTAAAACATGGATCATTTTCCAGCATCCCCTTGTTGGGAACGGAAGGGAGGACCTGATGTTTTACCCCGTACGCATATTTAATAAAAAGGGCCAATTGAAAAAAGTCGTTGCTTCTGAATCATTGAGCCAAAAGTATTGGAACAAGGTTTTTGATCCCACTCGCAAAAACATCCAAATTAGCGTAAAAGGCCTCTCCAAAAAAGATAGGGCAATGTTGGGATGGGAACCGGACGAAATTCTTTACTCTCAAGATTAATTTATATTATTCCTTCCTCTGAAGGCCCCTGGCCAAGGACGGTCTTCACCTCCCTCTGGGATAAGCCAGTCAACCCCTCTTCTATAAATGGAGGGGGCTCCCTTCCTTCCTTCCTCCCGCTAGCCGCTGGGACAAAGTGCGGCCCGCTAACACGAGCCGCCCTCCTTTCCATCTACTTTTTCGCGAAAATTTACGACTCGGCCTGTAAAGATCACACCCCATCGGGGTGAGACCGCTAAAGCGTCAATACTTAAAGGGTGGCGGCTCCTCATTTCCCCTTAAATTTTAAAACCCTCCCCTGCCGCATTTATTCTAAAAACTGAACCGGAACCGATAAGTCGCAGGGCGGGCCTTAAATGCCCAAATATCATTAAATTATATTGTCGGATAGGGCCAAGGCAGGCATAATAAGAATTCAGGGAAAAACATTCAAATCGGGTTTAGTAGAATTTAAAATTACCTGATTCACCCCTTTTGGCATCGCCTATTTTCGATTCTATGAAAAAGCCTGCTACCAAAAGACCCAAATCGTCCAAAAATATCCTCCCGACTTATTCCCCCTCGCCAAGCAATCAATCGAAATCACCCCTGAAAGATAAAGCCCCGGCCGAAATATCCTCACAGGTTATCTCTCCTTTAAAGGTAATCAACCGGGATTTCACAGGAACCAATCTTGAAAAAATTATTCATCTATCCAGCAACATAATCCTCAGCCTGGGGAAAGACCATAAAGTCCAAACCATCAACAAAGCCGGCAGCAAAGCATTAGGATTCACCCAGAAAACAATAATCGGTAAAAACTGGTTTGATGATTTTGTAACTCCTTCCATGCGAGTGAGCGCCCGGAAATCCTTCCAAAATTTATTTAGCGGAAAGGAGGATTCAACCGGTTATATAGTCATACCCATCGTTAATAAAAATGGGGAAGAGTACCTCATTGAATGGGAGGCCCTGGCTCTGGAGGATACCGAAGGTTCGGCCCGGGGAATCCTGTTATCCGGAAGAGATATCACCCAGCAAAAAATGGTTGAAAAGGAGCTCATTCAAAGCGAATGGGATATGGCGCTGGCCCAGAAAATTGCGCGATTGGGGAGTTGGGTTTACAACATGAGTACTGATGAAATCCGAATGTCTAATGAAATGATCCAGATATTCGGGATTCCACCTTTCCGGGGAACCTATAAGAATTTTCTGAAATTAATCCACCCCGATGATCGCAAGAGAGTGGATGAATCTCATCAGGAATCGTTTCGCACCGGTAAAGGGCATAAAGTTGAATACCGGGTCCCCTTATCGGACGACACCGAGAGGATCATTTATGAAGAATCCAAAGTCTTTCTTGACGATCTGGACAATCCTCTGAAAATCAGAGGAATCGTGCAAGACATCACCGAACGCAAGAAAGTGGAGAAAGCCTTAAGGCATAGTGAGCATGAACTTTCCATCGCGCAGAAAATCGGGAAAATGGGCAACTGGGTTTACGATATTGATAAAGACGAACTGTGGTGGTCTGATGAAGTCTATCGAATTTTCGGCCTCCCTCCCAATGAATTTGAACCTTCCTACCAGGGGTTTTTAGAGACCGTTCATCCGGAAGACCGTGAACGGGTCGACAGTACCAATAAAAATATCCTGCGCGGCAAAAAGAGTTTCAGCATGGACCATCGAATCATGCTTCCGGACGGAACCGATCGAACCGTCCATCAGGAAGGCCGGATCTTTTATAACGATCAGGGCCAGCCGCAGAAATTACGGGGAATCGTTCAGGACATAACAGAAAGAAAGCAAGCGGAAGAAAAACTGAAGATCTACCAGGAGCAGTTGCTGCACGCGGAAAAGCTGTCTTCCATCGGCAAACTTTCCGCCTCCATTGCGCATGAAATCAACAATCCTTTGTTTGGTATCCGCAACGTTCTGGAGCGAACCCGAATGTGCGTTCCCATGGAGGAGGCGGATGAGCGCTTCATTGAGATGGCAATCAACGAAACCGACCGGATCGCCAAACTGACTCACCGCCTCAACGATTTCTTCAGCCCCACACGGGAAAACAAGGAACCCGTTCAAATCAATCGTGTGCTGGAAGAGATCACATTATTGGTGCAGAAGGAATTGAAGGACCGAAATATCGACCTCAAGACCCATTACGGCGACTCCCTCCCGGAAGTGATGGCGGTTCCGGATCAGATCAAGCAAGTGGTCCTGAATCTGCTGCAAAATGCGATGGATGCCATTCCCGAAACCGGCGGTGAAATCATCCTGACCTCGCATCATCAGGATTCCCATTTGTATTTCACGGTTGAGGACAATGGGGCCGGTATGCTTGAAGAAACCCGAATGGATATCTTCGAACCCTTTTTTACCACCAAATCCGATACAGGTGGAACCGGCCTGGGCCTTTGGGTGACCAAGGGTATTATTCAATCTCATGGAGGAATCATCGAGGTGGATTCCCAATGCGGTCAAGGGGCAACCTTTACCGTTTCCCTGCCGGTTTTATAGGATTTTCATTTCCGGGGAGCTGGAGCCTTACCCGACCTGCCCTGAGCTTAACCCACAAAAGCCTTTAAATATAATAGTTTAACCTGTGTAAATCTGTACTATCCTGCCCTCTGAGATAAGTCCAAAAAAACCAAATAGTTAGCTAGGGGTGTCTGGATTATCAACCAACAGGGGCCCATATTTGTCAAATCACCGTTTCCAGTTTTTTAGGAAGTACATTATATCGGAGTGTGGTTATAATGAGCCCCAATTAACTCCTTTAAAATCATATGGATAAAAGAGTAATGCCTTTTAATAAGCCGGTATGGCATGCATCCTGCTTTAACATAAACAGGAATACACCCCTTGGGGTATATATGAATCTATCTATAGTCCATAAATAAAGAGAGAGGTAACAAAAGATGAGAAAAGCCAAATTTTGG
>CBDVDB010000001.1:0-50185 GCA_965372625.1 uncultured Nitrospinaceae bacterium | reverse complement strand
TCTTCTTCCTCTTCCTCGCGCTCGAAGACGGGATATTCCAAATCCTGCAGAAACTCCGAATTCCTCAAAGCTTCCCAACCCTCATCGTCATAGGGGTTCCCCTCGATATACAGCTTCAGCAGATTGGGCATCAATTCCGATTTAGCAATGGCCTGCAGACCCTCATTGGAAATTTCATTGTTCTCAACCATCAGCGTTTCCAGGTTCCCGAAATTTTCAGATTCAGCGATCAGCTTAATGCCCTCATCACCAATCTGGTTACGATCCAGGGAAAGCAGGATCAGGTTTTTCAGATGGGGTGATTCAGTCAGACGCTTCACACCTGCCGCGGTAATGTAGTTGAGTTCGAGGTAAAGTTTCTTGAGATCCTTCAGTCCTTCGTAATCCGCAATTATTTTGGCCTGCATGTCACCCAGATTGAGTTTGCTGAGATCAAGAACCTCGCCGTCCTCGCTCAACCGTTTGCGGATCAGATTGAGAATCAGGAACCCCGCAATCGCTTCCTTACCCTTCTCGGTTAATGCATTTTCTGTCAGGTCGATGCTCTGCAGATTAACGAAATTCGGACTTTGCGCCAGAACCAGAGCCCCTTCATCGGTGATCCCGTTTTTCTTGAGGTCCAGTAATTCCAGATTGGGAAGGTTCTTGCTTTCGGCGAGAAATTTCATTCCCTCGTCACCCAGTTTATTTTGGGAAAGAACCAGGCTGGTCAATGACTGAAAGTTGCCGGAGTCCGAAATATACTTAGCCCCCTGACCGGAAATTCCATTCCAAGCCAGACGCAACGATATCAGATGGGTAAGCTTTTTGGATTCGGTAAAATATTTGACCCCTTCATCGCCGATTTTATTTTTGTATAATTTCAGATATTGCAGGCTCTGCAGGGTATCGGATTCGGCAATGGCTTTGGCGCTTTCCGGGCTCAGTTTTTGCACGGGAATGATCAGGCGTTTCAGTCGTTTGACGGACCTGGATTTGGCCAGCGCGGCCACCCCGGCATCTCCCAGTTTGGTAAAGTTGAAATCCAGGGTTTCATAGTTCCGGCTCAGCTTGAAACCGTTGCGAATGATTCCTTCAATGTTATAAAACTTTTTGGTCATCAGTACTCCATTCAACCCAGAACTTTATCGAAAAACTGTTGCAGGCAGTTGAAATAGGCGTTGTCCGGCGCCATCAGAATGTCATTGTGCCCTACCCCTTCCAGTATCTGCAAGTCCTTGGATTTCGAACCCGCCTGCTGGTAATTCAATTCCGCTTCGTGAGGATAGATCAATGTATCATCCTCCCCATGCATAATGAGTAAAGGGCAGGTTATTTTCTTCATTTTCCGGCTGTTATTGAACAGGTCGTTTTCCTCCGGGGTGATGTTGCCGACCCGCAGACCGCGACGCTCCACTAGAGGAATCGGGTCGGCATAACCGCTCTCGATCACACAACAATCGATCTCCGGATAATGCGAGCACAACTCGATCGCCGAAGCGCTGCCCAAAGACCGGCCCATGACACACAGTGGGTTCAACAACTTCTCATTATTTTTCAATGATTGATAGACGAGATGCGCATCCTTAAGAACCGTCCTCAATGTGGGATGGCCATCACTCCGGCCATACCCCCGGTAATCGCAGACCAGAAACTCCGCCCCCAGAGAATCAAATGCTTTATAAATCTCATCGTAATCCGAAGCGATTTCCCCGTTGCCGTGAAAAAACAGCAGACTGAACCGGGCAGTGCGTGAAAGATACCGCCGAACATGAACTTTTACACCCGGTTCCACCTCGACATAAATTTCATCCGTGCCCTCCGGTGAAGGCAACGGGTCGGGCCTGGGGAAAAACAGGTTTGCGTTGAATTGAGATGAATCAAAAACAGAATTCATAATTTACATTAATAATTACTATATAACCATACAATTTAATTGTGGTAAATAAATTTAAAATTTAAAAACGCTGGTCTTAATAGTATTGAATTTTCACGGCTTTCATGGCAGAATATGCGTTTCCCAAACTGACTGAGTTATCCAACCTGCCTCAACCTGAAATCCTTTTGAGTGTGGAGGCGCCATTATATAATAAAAAATTTTTCACGTGAGGAGTGTTCAATGTTATTGGATCCAGCGCCTATTGAAAAACTGTTTCAATCCATGGATAAATCCCTGAGCGCGGCCCGCAGTAACCTGGGCCGGAAATTGACCATTGTGGAGAAAATTTTATATTCCCACATGGATTCTGATACTGATTTTTCCAAACTTGAGCGGGAAAAATCCAACATCTTCTTGAATGCGGACCGGGTCGCCATGCAGGACGCCACCGCACAAATGGCAATTTTACAATTCATGTCCGCTCAAATGTCCAAAGTGGCGGCGCCCACCACTGTTCATTGCGACCATTTGATCCAAGCCTATATCGGCTCCGGCGTAGACCTCAAAGCGGCTATCGAAACAAACAAGGAAGTATATGACTTTCTGCAGTCCGCTGCCATGAAATACGGCATGGGATTCTGGAAACCCGGTTCCGGCATTATTCACCAAGTGGTATTCGAAAATTACGCCGTCCCTGGAACCTTGATGATCGGTACCGATTCTCATACCCCCAATGCCGGCGGCATGGGTATGATCGCTATCGGCGTCGGTGGCGCGGACGCGGTGGACGTCATGACCGGCCAGAAATTCATGACCCGCATGCCCAAACTGGTTGGCATCAAACTGACCGGTGAACTGAGCGGCTGGACGGCCTCCAAAGATGTCATTCTCAAAGTCGCCACCATGCTGACCGCTAAAGGCGGCACCGGCAAGATCGTCGAATATTTCGGTGAAGGAGCCCGCTCACTCAGCGCCACCAGCAAGGGCACGGTCACCAACATGGGCGCTGAGATAGGCGCCACCACCTCCATCTTCGGTTATGACGAGAGCATGGACGTCTATCTCCGTAAAACCGAGCGCGATGCCATTGCCGATCTCTGTAAAAAGTACGCCGAACATCTGGTTTCCGATCCGGAAGTGGAGAAGGATCCGGAAAAATATTACGACGAGATTCACGAAATCGACCTGTCCACTCTCGAACCGCATATCGTTGGACCGCACAGTCCCGACCTGGGCCGGCCCATTTCGCAGATGGCCGCCGATGTGGACAAGAACGGCTATCCCGAAAAGCTGTCCGCCGCCTTGATCGGCTCCTGCACCAACTCCAGTTATGAGGATCTGACCCGTGCGGTGAGCCTGGCGCGTCAGGCCAAAAAGGCCGGTCTCAAGTCCAAGGCCAAATTCCTGGTGACTCCCGGCTCCGAACGGATTTTCGAAACCATCAGCCGGGACGGAATTTTGAAGGATTTTGAGGATGTCGGCGGCACCGTACTCGCCAACGCCTGCGGACCCTGTATCGGCCAATGGAAACGGGATGATGTCAAAAAAGGGACACCCAACAGTATCCTCAGTTCCTACAACCGCAACTTTGCCAAACGGAATGACGGAAGCGCCGAAACGTTGAGCTTTATCAGCAGTCCGGAAATCGTGGTTGCCATGGCTTTTGGCGGCAGTATGAAATTCAATCCCATGACCGACTCGATCGGCGATTTTAAATTTGAGCCGCCTGAGGGTGAGGTTTATCCGAAACAGGGGTATGCCACCAAGGATAGCGGATATATGGCTCCCACCTTTACCGGCGAGGTCGTCATCGATCCCAAGAGCGAACGGCTGTCCTTCCTCGAACCGTTCCCGAAACAGGACCCGGTGAAGGATTACCGGAATCTCAAGGTATTGTTCAAAGCGGCGGGAAAATGCACCACCGACCATATCTCGCAGGCCGGCCCCTGGTTAAAGTTCCGCGGCCACCTGGACAATATCAGTAACAACCTGTTCCTGGGAGCCAACAACTCCTTCTACGATGAAACCGGCAAAGGCAACAATCTGATGACCGGCAAAACGGATGAGTTGAACAAGATCGCCCGCCACTATAAAGACAACGGGGAAGGATGGGTTGCTTTCGCCGATGAAAACATCGGTGAGGGGTCCAGCCGCGAACACGCCGCAATGGAGCCGCGCCATATGGGTTGCCTGGCGTTTGTCGCTAAATCCTATGCCCGCATCTTTGAGGCCAATCTCAAGAAACAGGCGGTACTGCCGTTGACCTTCTCCAACAAGGACGACTACGAGAAAATTCAGCAGAAAGACGCTATTACATTTGAGGGATTGGACAAGCTGAAACCCGGCCAGCCGGTGACCATGACGATCAAGCATGAGGACGGTTCAACGGACAAAATTCAATTGGACCACAGCTTGAACGAGGGCGAGATCAACTGGTTCAACGCGGGTTCCGCCCTGAATTTTGTTGGAAGCCAGAAGTAATTCGAAACTTACCGTTCAACGATCAACGGGCAGGCCGCAAGGTCTGCCCGTTTTTTATTTTTGGAAGTTAAAGAATTATTGAGGGGGGTTGCTATCGGGCCTGATCTCCAGGGTTTTATCTTTGCGGTAGGGTCCGGGCCGGACTATTTTCAATAATTCGCCGGGCTGAATTGAATCCTTCAGGCGCATTCCATTCAGAACCGCAATGGTCAAATCCTCCCTTTCATCTCCAAGCTCCTTAACAGCAATGCTCTTGAAGGTGTCACCGGGTTGGATCTCATAAATATCAATATGCTTTTCTTTGTAGTTTTTTCGATCTTTTTGGTGCTTCTTTCCGCCGAAAGCGAGTCCCTGGATATGTGTTATGTATTGGGTCCGGTTTTTTACAAAGGAATCCCCTTCACGGTTAATGATGGCCTGCGACAAACTTCCGGTTTTAACGATTCGCTCCTGAGTTTCCGGATGAGTGGCCTGGAAACTATGGTAGGCCTGGCCGGACATCATTTCATGCTGGCGCAGGTTCCTTAAAAAGTCGACCATACTGCGTGGGTCATATCCCGCCTTGGAGGCCGATAACAGGCCATGCGCGTCCGATTCCAATTCCGCATCGCGTCCATAACCCAGATTGATCTGATTGAACATCTGAGTACTTAACAACAGCCATTGGCCGGCGTTTTGGGGATTGGCAATGGCCGCACCGACGGCAAGAATCTGGGCCCCGATGGATCGAACGATCTGCTTGGCCCCATGGTGCTGGGTGACATGGCCGATTTCATGGCCCAGGATGCCGGCCAGCTCCGCCTCATTATTGATCGTGGCCAACATTCCGCGGGTCACATAAATATAACCCCCCGGCAAAGCAAAGGCGTTGATGTCCGAACTGTCCACGACTTTAAAAAAATACTTTTTGAATTCCTTGTCGGATAGATTGGAAACCAGCTTCTGGCCGATTCCATTCACATACAGTTGAAGACTTTTATCGGGATATAACCCGAATCGGGCGATGACTTGCTTATCCGCTTCCTGCCCCATGGATAATTCAGATTCTTTGTCGATAAATAGAACGGAAAAGGAGGAGGAGGGATTGAGAAGAAAAATCAAACCTGAAAAAAGAAAACCTGAACAGGTGCAGAGGACCCTGTGTTTAAAGGGGCTCATAAGGAATGCTCATGGAATTATGCCGTACCTTCCAACCGCTTGATGGAAAAATTAACTTTCTCCAGGCCGGCATGTTCGGAAAATTTGGTTTGCATCTCACGCAAAATCAACAGGGCGTTTTGGGTATCCTGCGTCAATTCGTAGCAACGTGACAACCCAAGGTAGGTATAGAATAGAGGAAACTCTCCCGGACGGTCGATAATATTTTTGAAATGAGTTATGGCCTGCTTAAAATCTTTTTTCCCTTCGTAAGAATGAGCCAACCCGGATTGGGCCATAAAGAAAATCAGTGTTCCCGGTTGTGCCTTGTCCGATACCATTTTAAAAGACGAAACCGCATCATCATAGCGTTGATTCTGGTATTGGGCATCCGCCAGCAGAACCCCGGCTCTTAATTTTTGATCGCCCTCATTAAACTGCTCCAAAAGGGAATTCAAATCGGAAATCAATTGGTCGCCGTTGGAATCCTTACTCTCCTCCACCCGCTGGGTCATTTTGTAGTAGAGCGACTCCATCCTCAAACTTTCCGCTTTTTTCTGATGGGATACCAGCAGGGCCCCTCCCCCAACCAACAGCAACCCTGCCATCAAACCGATAAGGACGTTTTTGTTGCGGCCTAAAAAATCGAGAAACTCATTGCTGGATACCAGAAACTGGTCCGGTTTCTTCAGGTCTTTTCGTGTTAATTTGGTATCTTGAGCCATAATTGTGGATTATAATTTGAAGCAGAAACGGGAATAAATGTTTTCTAATGGTCTTGATTTAAGCACAAAGATTTTTACAGCACAAGCTCATTTTCCCGTTTTATTAAGGTAAAATGGGGCTTCAAAGCAGGATCAGGGTTATTCCTGCTATTGTTCAAATTTCAAACACCTGCTGAACTTCCATGTCAAATTCCTCCCTATCAATCGGTATCGTCGGTGCGGGCAGTTGGGGAACCGCGCTGTCTCTTTTTCTGGCCGGAGAGGGCTATCGGGTCGACCTTTGGGTCTATGAAAAAGACCTCTGCGGAATTATACAGCAACAGCGGGAAAACCAGGTTTATCTGCCGGGTTTTCAACTTCCGGATGCCATCCGTCCCTCCAACTCGCTGCAGGATGTGGTGGCGAATAAACAAATCCTTCTGCTGGTGGTGCCCACCCATATTTTACGGTCCATCCTGGAGCAACTAAAACCATTTCTCGATCCTGACTGTTTGCTCGTCAACGCCGCCAAGGGAATTGAAAACGAAACGCTTCTGCCGATTCATAAAATCATTCAGGAAGTCCTTCCCGGTTCCCACTCCCTGGCGACCCTGTCGGGCCCCACGTTCGCCAGGGAAATCGCCGAGGGTAAACCTTCCGCCATAGTTGCAGCGGCGGAGCAGTTGGAAACCGCGCTGAGGGTGCAGGACATTTTCAATACGGACAAATTAAAAGTCTTCACCAGTACCGATTTATCGGGAGTCGAACTGGGCGGCGCTCTCAAGAATGTGATCGCCATCGCCACGGGAATTTCTGACGGCCTGGGATTGGGTTTCAATACCCGGGCGGCCTTAATCAATCGCGGACTGGTGGAAATCACACGGATTGGAACAGCCCTGGGTGCGCGGCCGGAAACCTTCTCGGGATTGTCCGGAATGGGAGATCTGGTACTGACCTGTACCGGCGATCTCAGCCGCAATCGGACTGTCGGACTGAAATTGGGCCAGGGCCTGAAGCTCGAGGAAATCACCGCCAACATGAAAATGGTAGCGGAAGGAGTGCGCACCGTCACCTCCGCCTGGCAACTCAAAAATAAATTCGATATTCAGGCATCCATTATTGAAGCCACCTACCGCGTCCTTCATGAAGGAAAGCCCCCCAAAAAGGCCCTGCAGGATTTAATGAATGTTGAGATCACTTCCGAATTTACCGGAATCAAAGGGTTGGAATGAACCGCGAGGCTCTGCATCAACTGATTCACTCTCTCTACGAGAAAAAAATCAAACCGGAGGAGGCCTACCAACGGTTGAAAAATCTGCCTTACGAGGATTTGGGATTCGCGCAGGTGGACCACCATCGATCTCTGCGCAACGGCATGCCGGAGGTGATCTACTGCGAGGGGAAATCCCCGGATCAAATTCTGACCATCATCCAAAAAATGGAGCAGAGTGATATCCTGGCGACTCGTCTTCCGCCAGAGGTGTACGCACAAATCCAGCCGCAACTGCCTGCCGAAGCCCAATACCAGTCCGCCAGCCGGACTCTGGTACTCGCCCGCAATCCTGAACGAAAAAAGGTCGGCCATATTCTGGTCCTCACGGCGGGGACTTCCGATATCCCTATCGCCGAGGAAGCGGTGGTCACCGCCGACCTTCTCGGGAGCCGGGTCGAAACCACTTATGACGTAGGCGTCGCCGGGATTCACCGTCTCCTGGATAAAATGGACCGGTTGCGGGCGGCGCGGGTCATCATTGTGGTGGCGGGTATGGATGGGGCTTTGGTGAGTGTGGTCGGCGGGCTGGTGGCCTGTCCGGTGGTCGCCGTTCCCACCCCGGTCGGCTATGGCGCCGCGTTTGAGGGATTGGCGGCCCTCTTGACCATGCTCAATTCATGTGCGCCGGGGGTGGCGGTGGTCAATATTGGCAATGGATTCGGCGCGGGTTGCCTGGCCCACCGTATCAACGTTCTGGGGGAACCTGAAGCGATTTGAGCAGGCGTTTCATCCCTTCCTCGGGGGAGATAATAGCCTCGTAATTAAAATCCCTTCTGGCCCGGCTAATGTCAAAATAATGTGAGGTCGCCAGCTGTCCGGCCAGAAAGCGGGTCATCCGAGGCTCTCCCGGAAGCCTGAACACCCGATAGATGACTTCCAGCAGGCCTCCCAGATTCCTCGCCATGCCATAGGATATGCTCTTTGTCGGGGGATCGATCCTCAGGGCGATCAGTAATTGATTGATCCAATCCCACAACGCCACCGGTTCGCCGTCGCTGATAAAATAGCATTTTCCCGCCACCGGGGAGCCCGCCTCCAAAGCTTGCCAGGCCCGGATATGCCCCTCCACGGCGTTGTCGATATAAATGATATCCACCCGGTTGGTGCCCTCCCCCACCCGAACCAATTTGAATTTTCTGGCCCGGGCGACGATTCTGGGGACCAGATGCGGATCGCCCGGCCCCCAGATCAGATGCGGCCGGAGCGCCACGGTCAGCAAACCCTGCTGGCCGTTGGCGGCCATGACCCTCTGCTCCGCCAGGGCCTTGGTTCGGGGATATTCGGACAGGTAATGAGTGGGGTATGGAGCGGACTCATCCACGTTTTCCATATCACTCTGGTCATAAATTACGCTGGGTGAGCTGGTGAAGACCAGTTTTTGGACCCCCTGTGCGAGGCATCCTTCAATGACATGACGGGTCCCCTCGACATTGATTCGGTAAAAATCCTCCTTCTTTCCCCAGATGCCGGTGAGAGCGCCGGCATGAAACACCGAATCCTGCCCCCGGCAGGCCCCGGAAACGGCTTCAGGGTCTCGAAGATCGGCTTGGATGGCCGTGATACTTCCCGGTAGTTCGGGGTACCGGCTCCGCCCCAGAACTGAAACCCGGTGGCCCAGTTCAGCCAGCCGGCGGGCCAGATGACTGCCCAGGAATCCACCGCCTCCGGTCACCAGAACGTTCATAAAACGATATTCCGTTAAAAGGGTAAGTTGGGATGTGCGTCCAGCAAAAATGGATCGTTATCCGAAGGCGGACAATGCTGGGAACGGTAATAACCGGCGCAGGCGATCATCGCGGCATTATCCGTACACAGCACCGGCTTGGGAACCGACACTGCGATGCCTTCCCTTTGGGCAGCGGCAGTCATGCGGTCTCTGAGATAGCCATTGGCGGCCACCCCGCCGGTGACGACCACCCGTTTGAGAGATTCCTGCCGGCAGGCGGACAGGGTTTTGCGAACCAAAACGTCCACTACCGCCTCCTGAAATCCGGCGGCGATATCCGCATCGGATAAGGCAGCGCCGTTACCTTTTTTGCGTTTAAGAAGCGTAGTGCGGACAGCAGTTTTCAAGCCACTGAAACTGAAATCCAGTGAATTTTTTTCCAGCAAGGCGCGGGGAAATTCATGGGCTCCGACCTTCCCCTGCCGCGCTATTTTTTCGATAATGGGGCCCCCGGGGTAGCCGAGGCCCAGCATCTTGGCCACTTTATCAAAGGATTCCCCTGCCGCGTCGTCACGGGTACGGCCGAGAATGCGGTATTTGCCGAAACCGTTCACCCGGCACAAATCGGTGTGCCCGCCGGATACAATCAGGGCCAAAAACGGAAATTCCACTTTCTGTTGAAGAAAAATGGCCAGCACGTGACCTTCCAGATGGTTGATGCCGAGAACCGGAATCCCCCTTGAATAGGCGATGGCCTTGGCGGTATTCAAACCCACCAACAGGGATACCACCAGTCCGGGACCCTGGGTGGCGGCGATGAGGTCAATATCACTCAACCCAACGCCGGCTTCGGTGAGCGCGGTTTCAATAATAAGGTGGATGCGCTCGACATGGGACCGCCCCGCCAATTCCGGAACGATGCCACCATATTGGGAATGGATTTCATCTTGAGAAGCGATGATATTGGAGAGCAGCGAATCTCCATCCTTCAGCACTGCCGCCGCCGTTTCATCACAGGATGTTTCAATTCCTAAAACCAGCATGACACATGAATATGTTAGGGGTGAATCGTACTCATCAGGAAGGAATAGGACCTGCAGGATGAGCCGGGTAGCTCACCCGCCCGTCCTGGCAAAAAATATTTTCTGAAAAACTTAAACGAGTTTAATTATTGGCCTGGCTGTTACTGAATACATGGCTCATGATCGACCATCCTTTAAGCAGAGCCACGGCTTCTTTTAATTGAATATCCTTTTCAAGGTCTTTTCTCAAGGAAGCTATGATTTCCTGTTTCTTTAAATCCTCTTCCGATTTCACATCTTCTTCTGGAATGGATTCTTCTTCACCAAAACTTTTTTTACCTTTAAGGTGCTGCTTCAGGTCCTTTTCCCGAAGGAACTTCCTCATTTTATTTTTCATTTTATTGATCTCTTCCTTACTCTTATCCTCTTCATCGCCGGAGCTTTTTGCGGCTACGGGAACTTCAACAATGATATCCGGAATGATTCCATTTTCTTGAATCACTCTGCCGCTGGGGGTGTAATACCGGGCGGTGGTCAACCTCAGAGCGGAGCCGTCGCTCAGGGGAATAATCGTTTGAACGGAGCCTTTGCCGAAAGTCTGGGTTCCCAGAATAATGGCGCGGCTGGAATCCTGAAGGGCGCCCGCCACGATTTCGGAAGCGCTGGCGCTACCGCCGTTGACGAGAATAATCATGGGATACGAAACTCTCTGGACGCGATCGTGAGTGGTGAATCTCATATTCTGCTCTTCGGTCCGGCCCTGGGTATACACAATCAGGTTTTCAGGTTTGAGAAAACGGTCCGACACCTCCACCGCCTGATTCAGCAATCCCCCCGGATTATTGCGCAAATCCAAAACCAGTTTTTTAACCTTTTTGGCCCGGAATTCATCCAGTATCTTATCCAGATCGCGGCTGGTGGTTTTGGTAAAGCTTCTAATTCTCACATAACCGATACTGCCTTCATAAATTTTACTTTTAACGCTTTTGACTTGAATGTTGGCTCGCTCCAGAGACACGGGGAACGGTTCATCCACGCCTTCACGGAAAATGGTTATGTTGACTGAGGTGCCGATCTTGCCTCTTAAGCGTTCCACCGCATCGGTCAGGGTCATATCCAGGGTGGATTCATCCTCAATTTTAATGATCCGGTCACCGGACTGGATACCCGCCTTGAAAGCGGGAGTATCTTCGATCGGGGACACCACCGTTAAAATTCCTTTCCTGATGGAGATTTCAATCCCCAAACCACCGAACCGGCCGGAAGTTTCCACTTTCATCTGTTTGAAGGATTCCGGAGGGAGATACGAGGTGTGCGGGTCCAGAGTTTTCAACATTCCACGAATGGCGCCGTCAATCAATTCGTTGGTATCCAGCGCTTCAACATAATTGGCTTCAAGCAACGAAAGAATTTCCGAAAACACCCTGAGTTTTTCATAAGAATCGACGGAGGCCCCGCTGGTTTTAACCGCCGTTTCCTGAGCCCGGGCCGGCCCGAATCCAAAACCAAGAAACAGCAGGCAGATCAAAAGGGCCGTGGCCATGGCTCTAATGTTTTTAAAACAACGAGGGGAGACTTTGTCGCAACTCAAGTTAATTCTCCAGGAAAAAATGAATGAAAATATGTGTTCGTTACCCACAATTATACCCGAAATTCTTCAGGTTTTATGAATTAGTTGGCCTTTCTTTTGCCGGCCTGCAGCCAGGGGGCCGGGTCAACGGGCTTGCCGCGGTGGCGCAGTTCAAGATACAGGGTTTCCCCGACCAGGGACCCCGTATCTCCAGACGAGCCAATAATTTGACCTTCACGAACATATTCTCCCGGGGCAACGTTTATCTGATCCAAATGGCCGTACAACGAATGATATTGACCGCTATGGCCCACAATGATTAAATTCCCGTAGCCTTCCAGGTAATCGGCGAATAAAACCGGCCCCTCAAAAATAGAATGAACTTTTGTGCCCTTTTTAACCTTTAAGTTGAGACCATTATTAATAATATAGGATTCAAATCGCTTATCCCGCACTCGGCCAAAACGGTTGAGGACTTTTCCGCTCACTGGAAATAACAGCCGCCCCTTTTTATCGGCAAAACTGAGGTTCTCACCCGAAATCTTTTTTTTCTCCAATTTGGAGATCAGATCGTTCAGGTTTTCGGAGGCCTTCAGCAATTCTTTTCGCGTTTGAATGAAATAAATTTTTTTATTTTTTATCTTTTTCAAAAACCGGGATTTATTATTTTTTTCCTTATCGATTTCATTTTTCTTCTGGAGTGCGGCATTTTTCAATTGGATCATTTTTTTCCTGGCCCGCGATAAATTTTTTTCTTCTTCCTGGAATTGACCCCATCGCTTTTGATAATTTTTGAAAATCCGCGAATCATGGGACATGAGCAGGTCCATGTACTTCATTTTTTGTATTAAATCGCTGTAATCCTCCGCGGAAAACAGGACTTTAAAACTAAACATTTTTCCTTCCTTATATAAAGCACGCAGGCGTCTCCCAAGCATATTTTCCTGGCGGGACAATTGTTTTTCCGTAATTTTAATTTTCCTTGAAAGTTGGTCCAATTGTTTTTGGTTGATTTTGATATTCCACCGGTAAATCTTAAGTTCTCTTTCCCGGACTTTTTTCTTATTCCCCAGACTTTCCACGGTTTTAAGAATTTTGGATTCCTCTTTACCCATGGAGGAGATTTCCCTGGCTTGTTTCTCGATTTTCATTTTCAGAGCTTCAAGTTCTGACTTTTCGTCACGAATAAGTTTTTCAATTTCCTTTTCTGACGGGTCACCCGGATAAACAGGACCCGCCCAACAGAAAACCGTCGCCAGAACCAGAATTAATATTTTCTGAAATTTCATAATTTTCTATAATCCCCAAGAAACTGCTTAAGGGATAAATAACTCCCCAACCAGCCTACTAAAATACTGGCCAGCACGATAATCAGGATAAAGGGCATTGATATAAACTGAAACTCCATGCCCCGGCCAAAGGTATCAATGGAGTTCTGAAATTGATTCACCAGATACAAGTGGATGCCTTTTATCAAGATCAGAGATAGTGTGGCCCCCAGCAGACCATGAAAAATGCCTTCCAGGAAAAACGGTATCTTTATAAATCTGGGAGTAGCTCCTGCCAAAAGCATCAGTTCGATTTCATTTTTCCTGGATAAAACAGAAAGCTTGACGGTATTGGAGATGATAAGAACGGCTCCCAGGCATAACAAGCCTCCCAGGGCCCAGAGAAAAACCCGCATTAAAATTACGAACGATTCAAAGCGGCTGATCCATTCCTCGCCATATTCGAGGGATTCCACTCCCTCCAGCCCGCTTAATTTCCCGGCCAGGGATTGAATGGCTATCAGCCTGTCCGGAGAGGGCTGTAGGGTCAGGTTAAAGGAGGCGGGCAGAGGGTTAAACCCTATTCCCTTGAGAACAGCGGATTTTTCGGAAAACATGGATTGAAAATTTTTCCAGGCTTTTTCTCTCGATACATATTCATACGAATTGACTTGAGATTGGGAAAAAATTATTTTCTCCAATCGTTTTTTCTCCTTACCGGTAATGTCATCATCCAGGTAAACAACCAACTGAACCTGATCATTCCAAAAAGAAAGAACGGAATTCAGGTTGACATAAACAAACAGAAAAAGCCCCAAAATAGAAAGCGCGATGGAAATGGTACCTACTGAAGCCAGAAATAACTGTTTGTTGGATTTGATATTGGAAAAGGTCGTACGGAGGATTCTCATCATGGGCTCAAACAACGACTCGTGTGTCCACAATTTTACCGTTTTTCAAAGTGATCACGGCATGGTTGCCTTCATTTAAAATTCTCTGGCTATGGGTCGCCAGAACCACCGTGGTGCCTTCGATATTGGCTTTTTCAAACAGGTGAAGGATTTCGCTGGCCATTTCCGGGTCCAGGTTTCCCGTCGGTTCATCGGCCAATAAAATTTCGGGAGAGTTCACCAGCGCCCGGGCGATCGCTACCCGTTGTTGCTCGCCACCGGAGAGCTCCATGGGGTACGCATCTTTTCTATGTGAAAGCCCCACATTCTTGAGGGCATCCCAGGCCTTGTAGCGGATGGTTTTTTTTTCGGCTTCGATAATTTCCAGTGTAAAGGCAACATTTTCGAAAATGGTTTTTCCGGGGAGCAGTTTATAATCCTGAAACACCACTCCAATCTGGCGCCGCAACTGCCAGAGCCTGTTGTATTTGAGCTTGCCTACATTGGTGCCATTAACCAGGACCTGCCCCTTATCGTAGGTTTCCCAGCCGAACAGCAGTTCCAGTAATGTCGACTTGCCGGCGCCACTGGGACCGGTGACGAAAACAAAGGCGCCTTTCTTGATAATGAAAGAGATATCCACCAATGCGGGGGTGTTATTGTAGGATTTGTAAACGTTGTATAGCTGGATCATTGCAATCCAGGGAGTAAGGAAATCGGTGAATGGGTCAATTTATATATTCGAGGAAACCGTCTCCCTCATGACCGCTCATTCGGGTCCTGGCCCTGAGGAGGAAGTTCATCCATTAAAATAATGTCGCTCTCCATAACATCCTCTGAAATCATATCCGGCGTCAAAAAAGAAGCCATATCGTGGGTATAATACTGGCGAATCTGATCATCCGACAAAAGCTCAAAATTGATATAGGTCTTAATGACCAGCCGGTCGTCTTCTATCACAAAAGCAAACAACCCCTGAGAGCATACCAGATATCCTTTATGCAGGCCATAAGTCAATAACGCTTCATCCATGTAGGAATCCAGGGTAATGATGCAGTTGTCCATCGTTTCGGTGCGCTCGCTGAACCGCTCCACACAGTGGGAGGTGTAGGCCACTTGAGGATGGGTGAACGAATTGAATAGCCTGCCTTTATCAGTCGATTCCGTATGGGCGGGAGAAACCAGGGTGACGAAACCCTGCCGGGTAAAATCAATCAGGCACAGGACATCCTTCCCGAATTTTTTGCCCACTTTCTCAGTGATGCGCTCCATAAACCGCTGTCGCTTCCGGATGGATATTCTTCCGCCTTTTCCGAAATAACGCTGGAACTCCTTCTTTACAAACCCCTCGACCTGGGCCTTTTTAAATGCAAAATGTCGATCTTTGACCATTGACAGCCTGTAATTTCATTGATAAATAATGCATGGCCCCATCATTATAGCCAACCCCGGTAGCGGAAAAAAGATTAAACTTCCCGTTGCCCGGGAATCCCAGGCCCCTGATTTTAGACCTTTACGAGGGTAAAATTTTCGAAAACCGGCGGCGCCTCTGATAAAATGAAACCATGAACAGTACCTTGAAAATTTTTGCCATGTTGCTGGCCGGCACCCTCTTTTTAAATGTCGCCATGAATTATATGGGAGACAATATTTCGGATTTCGAGAACCGGCGCCTGCCCGCCATACCTCAAAAAATCCTCAAAACAGACAATCCCGTGCTGAAAGTCGATGCCCGGTCCAAGGAAAAGTGGACTTTGGTGGATTTCTCCACGAAAAACAAATTTCAAATATCAGATCCCGAAAAGGATAAAGACCAGATGAACCAGCAGGACTGGGATCTGGGCTTCCAGCGAACCAAGATCATTTCCAATGGCGGGGTTACCAATCCGCGGGGAAAAGTGACGATCGCCAACCTGGGGCCGGTGGATTTTAATTCAGTGGTGGATATTCCCGAAATCCCTTTCGTGCCGGATACTCGTTCCTGGGGGAATGTCAACAATCCTTCCATGGTCGATTGGTACCTTTATCGCACCCGGACTCATAATGTCGAATCGAAAAGAAATGTTTATTTGATTAAAACCGGGGACGGTCACCTGAAACTGAAGATTTTAAATTATTATTGCCGGCGGCTTGAAAGCGAATGCCAAACCATTATGTGCCCGCGGGATGAAGCGGCCTGTCTCTCTCTGGAATATCAATACATTCCTTCCGGGATGCAGACCTTTCCCGAACCGAAGCCCGCTCTTCCCAAAACCGCCCAGGTGTCTCCTTGAAACAGCGGATAGCCATCCTTCTAACAGCCTGTTTCTTCTTAGCCGCATGCACTGAACCCTCGTCTCAACCCGATCGGGAAATGGTCTTAATACCCGCGGGTGAGTTTACCCTCGGCCTGGATCCCACAGACGAAATACCTGCTTTCGTATCGGACCAGACATCCGGCAAAAATGCGCAACCCCGGCAGGAAATGCAACTCAGCGCATTTTATATCGATATCCGTGAGGTTCGCTACGTGGAGTTTTTGCAATTCAAACCTCAGGCCCAATATTCGGAAGGCCGGCTCAATAACCCGATTCAAGGCATATCCTGGTTTGAAGCGGACGCCTATTGCTTGTGGTTGGGGAAACGTTTGCCGACGGAGTTTGAATGGGAAAAAGCCGCGCGCGGGGTAAAGGGAAATCTGTATGTCTGGGGCAACCAATTTAAACGGGAAAACGCCAACTTCGGGAAAACCGTACAACCCTCAGCCAAACAACCGCAGGATATCAGCGAATTCAGCGTATACGATTTAAATGGCAACGTGTCCGAATGGACCTCCAGCTGGTATCTCCCTTATCAGGATTCCACTTTTCAGGATCCCAATTATGGAAAAAAATACAAGGTGATCCGGGGCGGGGCCATCAATAAAAGGGAGCATGGATTTATGAAGGAATTCGCGCAGCTCCCCTACCGGAATTTCGCCCCTCCTAAAATGAGATCATGGGATACCGGATTTCGATGCGCCCGGTCCGTTCCCCTTCCCTCGAAAACCGCTTCCTGATTTTGTAGTAGTCCACCCGGGATTATTCCTCAGACGAACCGGGATTGGATCGCGACGGTTCTTTAACGATCACCTCATGTAACCGGGATACATTTTCCATGGGTTGCCGATCTTCGCCGACATCGATATCCGGCTTCGCGGCAGGTGACGGAGCAGGGGTTGTAACCTTGGGACCTTTTGCTTGAGCGGTTTTTTCTTCATTGGGAGCATCGCTTCCCGCAGAGCTGCCATTCTCCGTTGCAGAACTTTCTTTAGTCTTTGACTTCCGGGGCTTGTTTCTTGTGTTACGCGTGGGTCTTTTACCTCCCGGCCGGCGAGGAGAGGTGGTTCTCCGCCCCCGCCCCCGGCCCGAGGAGGGTCGGCGGCCCCGCACCCGTTTTACCCCTTTGTCTTCTTCAGACGTTTCGCTGGTTGCCTGGGAATCCCTTTGTATCCGGGATTTCTGCTCGATGACCTTATCTTCGTCTTTTTTACGTTCGACAACGGTATACGTGAAATTTTCATAGGAGAGATCATCCTTGCTCTCAAACTGAATATCCACTCCATTCTTCTCTTCCAGTTCGACCAGGCTCTTCATCTTATTATTTAAAAGATAATTTGCGACCTGCGTGGAAAGCTTAACCTGTAGTAATTTCACATTTCCAGTGGCCAGATGCTCCTGAATCTTGCGTATCACACTTAAAGTCGCGGAGCTGTCGGTTTTAACATGCCCGGTTCCTCTACAATTCTGGCAATCCATAAAGAATCCCTCCTTGACAGGGGGGGCTAGACGTTGCCGCGACATTTCCAGCAGGCCGAACCGCGATAATCTTGAAAGATTGATCCGGGCCTTATCCAGCTTACATACCTGTTTCATCTGTTTTTCCAACAGGGCTTTATTTTTCTTTTGAAACATGTCGATAAAATCGATTACGATCAACCCTCCCAGATCCCGCAGACGCAGTTGCCGGGCAATTTCATCAGCCGCTTCCAGGTTGGTCTTCACCGCCGTTTCCTCCAGAGCGCTGGCACCGGTGGTCCTTCCGGAATTCACATCGACGGAAACCATCGCCTCCCCCACATCGATCACAATAGACCCGCCAGAAGGTAATTCAACCCGCCGCTTGTAAATGCTTTCGATTTGTTCCTCGACATTGAACTGCGAAAAAATAGGTTTGGTATCCGTATAGAGTTTCACCCGGTTCCGCATTCGAGGCATTACCATTTTCATAAAATCATTCAGGGCCTTAAAAGATTCCGGATCGTCGACCAGGATCTCAGAAGTATCATTTGTGAAATGGTCGCGGACGGTACGCACCACCATATCCGGTCCCTCGTACAAGAGGCAGGGCGCCTTGGCTTCCGAGGTACTGACCCTCTTTTCGATGTTTTCCCAGATACTGAGAAGAGCCTGAATATCCTTCTGGAGTTCTGTCTTGGTCCGCCCCAGACCGGCGGTTCGAATGATCACGCCCATGCTGGGGGGAACTCCCAGATCGGACACGATCTGTTTTATTTTTTTGCGCTCCGACTCGTCTTCAATCTTGCGGGATATTCCGCTGGAGTCGCTGGAAACCATCAGCACCAGAAAGCGGCCTGGCAGGGTCACGGCATTGGTCAGCGAAGGTCCTTTGGCGTCGCGGCTTTCCTTGACTACCTGTACCAGCAGCTTTTGACCGCGCACCATGACATCCTGAATCCGGGTCCGGGCTTTTCTCTCACCGGTCTGCAAGTAGGATTCCGGCAGCACGTCTTTGAAGGGAAGAAAGCCATACTTCTTGCCACCAAAATCGACAAAAGCCGCTTCGATGGCGGGTTCTACCCGGCTGAGGACCCCCAGATAAATATTGCCCTTGACCAACTCCTGGGAGGAGTGTTCGACAATAATCTCTGCCAGCTTGCCATTTTCAATCACCACGGCACGGCATTCTTCCGGCTGATCCACGTTGATCAGCATTTTCTTGTTTATTTTTGACATTTTATATTTGGCCTTTCTCAATCGCCTGATTTTGGCAATTGCCGCCCATTTCAGCCGATTGTTAAGATAAATCAAAACTTTAAATATTTCAAAAACCGGCCAGTCGTGTTATTTTAGGTACGAAAGTCTATTTGGAAATGGGCTTTATTCTTTTCGGTTAACACTCAGGATTAACATTTATTATATAACCTATTATTTTTATTAAATTTATAACGAATGGATGCGATATCGGAGAATCAATTTAAAATGCCCCTTCTGGATGATTTGCATCCAGAGGACTTAACTAATAAAACGATATTCATTCGTGTTGATTTCAATGTCCCTCTGGTTTCCACCCCCAAGGGTTATCGTGTCGGCGACGATACCCGCATACGCCGCTTCCTGGATTTGACTTTTAAAAAAATTCATGAACTGACCGATGGTAATTGCAGGATTATTATCGGTTCCCATTTAGGCCGTCCTCACAAAAAACTGGATCGTCATGGATGGGATGGGATTTTCAACATCCAATTTGTCTGTTCTCATTTTGACACATTAATCCGGAAACTGTACGGCGATACTTATACTATTTTTCCGCCGGAAATTACCGACTCCCATTTAAAGAATTCCCTGGAAATCTGTTTCAACAATCAGCTTCCCACGGGCGGCATCAAATTTTTGCCCAACCTCAGGTACCTGCTCGAACCCAGCAACCTGGACACCTACCGTCAGGAATTTATTGAGGAGTTGGGGAAAGTATCTGATGTCTTCATCAATTGCGCTTTTGGGTGCAGTCATCGGGTAACCAAGAGTATCAAGTTGCTCCCTCAAATCATGCGTAAGGCAGGTAAGCTGGCCGTTGCGGGAACCCTGCTTCATGAGGAAATCACACAATTGGCTCAATTCGGGAAGCGTGTGCTCGACCACCCGGAGCAAACTGCGGTTATCGCCGGGGGAGCCAAGATTGCAGATAAAATCAGTATATTAAAGCAGTTTGTGGAGTCAAAAATCAAGTTAATCTTTATCGGCGGCCGGATGGTCAATGCTTTCCTGCTGGCCCGCAAGCTGAAAAAGGTCATGGATTCGCTGACCCTGGAGCACCTCCCCACCAAAATGTATGAGTCCAAATGTGAGGAGGAATGCAATGATTTACTGAATGAAATCAAACTCGCGCACGAAATCCTTGAATTGGCGCAGGCAAAAAACGTCACTATCATTTTCCCTGACGATTATAAGATCACCAAGGATTATTTCGAGACGGACTATACCATCCAAGCGGAGCCTGATTTCTCACAGGATTTCCAATTGGACCTGGGACCGAAAACAATCGTTAATTTTTCGAGGAATATTCTGCAAAAAGGCCAAATCAAGCAAATTTTCTGGAATGGCCCCTTGGGGGCCTATGATCATCCCAATTGCGATCATTATGCAGAGGGTTCGATTAAAATGGCCCAAATGCTATTCGCCGCCGCCCTGGCACAGGAAGATCTTTCCATTGTCATTGGCGGAGGCGACTCTGCGGCCATTCTGAATAAAATCGATTTTGAGGCATTTAAAAACCTGATCCGGAAACAGGTGGCCCGGCAACTGAACCGGCCGGTCAATCCGGATTTGCTGTCCATCGATTTCAATGTTGACGATATCTATACCCTGTTCAATTACTTTTCCTCCAACTTTTTTGTGTCGACAGGCGGCGGCGCCGCTCTTGAGTTTTTAGAGGGGTTCCTGAAGGATAAGGCCCAATCCCGGATTGAATCCTATCTTCCGGGAACCGCTATTCTATTGGAATTGACTTCAACCAAATGAATATTCCAAATTCTTTACGTCAGCCGGAGGGTTTTGAGTTTGGAGAGGCTTTCGGATTTCAGCAGGGCGTCCACCCCCTGTTCGCCGATGAAGGTATCAAACATCAACAGGGTTTCTATATTTAGCAGCGTTTTAGTTTTGGCCAGCGCCAGTGCCGCATCCACGCGCAGGATATTACGGGCCAGGTTCAGATGTTTCAGTTTTTTAAACACTTTGGACTTGGCCAGCGTCTTGATCCCGGTATCGGTGATTTGCGTCCGGTACACGTTGAGTTTTCGGACGTGCATGAAACCGGGATTCTTCGCCATGGTTTTCAGCGCTTCATCGCCGATCGGATTGTCCTGTACGATGAAAACCTGAATTTTTTTGAAGGGTCCCTGCGCCAGCGCCAACCCGCCCTCCGGCCCGATTTGATTGTACCGGATATCCAGATGCACCAGGTTGGGGATAAAAGGCGCCTGCGCTAACGGCACGGCTCCCTTGTCGGCCAGCGTGTTTTCTCCCAGGTAAAGCCGCTTGAGCTTGACCAACCGGCTGGAGTTGACCAGATGCGGTATGCCCCGATAGGTGATATTATTTTTAGAGAGGTCGAGGTTTTCGATCTCCTCCAGCTGGTCCCCTTGCATGAGGGCTTCCAGACCCTCGTCCCCGATAAACCGGCCTTGCATCTCCAGCGAGTCACCCTCCTCCGAGAGGCACTCCGCCACCAGGCGGTTGATGTATTCCATTTTGGTAGGTGTGATCATGATTATTTGAGATTGATGACACAGCGGAAACCGATATCGCTGTAACTTCTGGAAAAGGGATAACTCCAGTCCCGGTACCCGGCTTTCATCGCTTTGACGCTGTCCGACCAGGCGCCGCCCCGCCGGACCTTCATCACTCCCCGGGAAGGCCCTCTGGGATTATAAAGGGGCTCCAAAAAATAATACTGGGGTGAATACCAGTCCGCCACCCATTCCCAGACATTGCCCGCCATATCATGGATTCCCAATTTATTGGGTGGATAACTTCCGACCGGGCTGGTTTTATCTATCAATTTCAGGCCGCCGCGAGCCTGCTTTTTTGCCGGGTCGAAGTCCGGTCCCCAGGAAAATTCACACCCGCTGGCGGCCCCGGCGGCCTTTTCCCACTGCGCCTCGCTGGGCAGGGCTTTTCCGATGAGATGACAGTAATCCGCCGCCTCGTACCAGGTGATTTTAGTCACCGGACATTGATCGCAGTGGGAGGACATACTCCGTCTGAATTTATGATCGGGCATGATCTTTTCCAACCGTTCATTGGTCACTTCGTAAATATCGACCATAAACGATTCCAGGTAGACCGGATGCGCCGGCGCTCCATGCTCGGGGCCCAAGGCATCACAACCTCTTTGGAATTTACCCGCAGAGATCAGGACCATATCCCGCCCGACATCCTCTCCAATGGAAGAGCGGGTCGACTCCTGTTCAGCCGCAGCGGGGGCTGTAAGGAATATCGCTATCAGCAAAGCGGTTAATAGTATTTGCATAGACGGGATATTGAAAGCCCGATTATTAATCGCCAGTCTGGTCAGCCCGGCATCTCAATGTTTCCAGTATTTTTAATGTGGCGTTTGAACGGTTCAGCGTGTAAAAGTGGATACCCGGCGCTCCTTCCCGAAGCAATAATTCACATTGGAGTACGGCATGATCAACGCCTATTTTCCGAACCGTTTCCGGGTCATCCTGAGCGGCTTCAAGCCTTCCCAAAAGCAGGGAAGGAATGGTGGCTCCGCACATTTTAGTAAACCGCTGGGTCTGCTTGAAATTCAAAATAGGCATGATCCCGGGAATAATCGGCACTTGAATTCCGAGGTTTCGCGCCCGGTCAACAAAATCAAAATAGAAGCGGTTGTCGAAAAACAACTGGGTCACGATAAAATCCGCCCCCGCGTCTACTTTGCGTTTTAAATTTTCCAAATCGGCAGTTTTATCGGGGCATTCCACATGGCCTTCCGGATATCCCGCCACTCCGATACAGAAATCGTAATTCTTCCGGATAAATTCCACCAGTTCGTTGGCATAAGCAAACCCGTTCTCCGGCTTCACGAATTGATCCTGACCCTGCGGAGGATCTCCCCGTAAAGCCAGTACATTTTGAATGCCTCTGTCCTGCAGGATGTCCAGAATAGAACGTAGCTCTTCTTTATCGCTGCCCACGCAGGTCAGGTGAGCCATCGACTCCAACCCGATTTCATTTTTAATTTTTCCAACCAGGTCAATCGTTTGGGTGCGGGTACTGCCGCCAGCGCCAAAGGTAACCGAAACATAAGACGGCTGGCAAGACTGCAACTGCTCAATCGTGGTGAATAATGTGTCAAACCCCTCGCGGTTCTTGGGTGGAAAAAACTCAAACGAAAACGAGGGGTGCACCTTTTCTAATATTGCCTTAATTTTCATAGGTTTGTAAGTATAACACAAAGGTGGGAACCGAAAATAAGGGAGGCCTTGAATAATCCTTGAAATACAGGGGCGCTACGGGGAAGGTTCAGTATATGTCAAATTTTTTCAAATAATCCAGAAATGAAACCACGTTGACCAGCTCCACCGGGTCCTCTTCAATCACTCTCTGGGCATCCTCGGAAAAATAACCCGTGGTAATCAAAATACCCCGAGCGGCTCCCTCCCCTTTCACGGTTTCAATAAAACCCTTCACCTTGAAGAGATCAACCAGGCGGTGCGGCGGGTCAAAAATGCATAAGGCCAGGTATTTGCCGCCGACGACGGGGGTTTCGTCCAGCATATCAATTTCAAGTTCCTGCTCGTTGGCCCAGATCGAGTGTTTGTATTCAAGATTAAACTTACCCAGAAATTCCAGACACTTTTCCTTAAAGGCTTCAGAGTCTATCAGGTAAATCGGTTTATCGTCGGGATTCTCGAAGTGAATTTGTTCTTGCGGAGCAGGCGGAGAGGTATTTTTTAAAAACAGGATCAGGATGATTCCAATAAAGAAAGCAAAAAATGTGATGATGAACAGAGACACTTATTTTATCATTTCATCGTAAACTTTATCTTTCTTGTTAGCCTTGATCAGACGATCGTGTTTGATCATTTGACGAATCGCAATCCAAAACAGGAACGCAACGATTCCCAACATGGCGCCAATCGGCATATTATCGGGTTTCAATGCGATGATAAGAAAATTTTCAAGTCCAGAGTTTTCCATTATGTGTATCCTTTAAAACATCAGAGTTTCAACTTTACCCTATTTCCTGTCCAAGGGGATAGGAAATTTTACTCATCTTCGTCTTCTTCCTCTTCTTCATCGTCCCCGGCTTCGCTTTCATCGTCACCCTCATCTTCACCCCCGCCGCTTTCACCCAGAGAGACATCAAAATCAATACCTTCGGCGGTATTGTAGGAAAGGACAAAATCTCCGATGTGTTTGATGTGCGAATCGATATTCCCCTCTTCAAACTCTTTCAGATCACTGAATTTGGAGGGTATGACGTATTTATCCTCTTTTTTAGTCCAGTGGTTGGGCATCCCGGTCCAGGGAATCAAATCCCGGGTATCTTTCATCCATTTGGGTATCCAGTCCTGCTTCAAGCGCTGGGCGGCAATGGAGAAATCAATGCCTTTTTCGCCATCGTCATGACATTTTCCACAGTCCATGTAATTGACGATTTTAACCCCGGTCTGAATGCTATCCTTGCTCTTTTTAATATGGACGTCCGGTTCATACCTGATCTCATTCGGCGACAGGGCTTCAAAATAAGCCGTTAAATCCCGGACTTCTTTATCGGTTAAAGAAAAGGTAGGCATGCGGACTTTCATCCAGGTTCTTACCGGAGTGGGTTGTTTCAGGAAAGAAAACAGCCACGAACCCTTTAAACGTTCTCCCACATGATAATTCCCCATTTCCAGGGGCGGCGGATATTGTTTTTTAGAGGAAAGAAACTCCTGGATATCTCCCCCGGTTCGTTCCACGACATGACATCCGCGGCAATTGAAGCGGGTGATCAACCGGCGGCCTTTTTCAATGATTAATTCTTTCTCTGAGTAATTTTTCTGATATTGGGCCGGCATTTTAACGCCATTAAGCCCTTTAAGCAGAACCAGAAGCGCTTCCACTTCATCCGGCTTCAGGTCGAAATTGGGCATCTTGTCCAGAATCCGCTCCGTACGGTACGCATCAGGATTTTTCAACTTGGTGCGAGTCCAGGATTCCCAGGTATGAGGAATATGCGCATCGCCAAATTCCAGTTCGCGGGTCTGCTTGTTGCCGAATGCGGAAAGCTCGGGAGCAATCCGGCCCACTTTTTCCATACCCTTGATGTCGTGACAGGCGAAACAACCCTGGCGCCTGATCAGGATTTTGCCCAGCTTGATCAGCTCGGGATTATTGAGTTGGTCTTCGACACCTGTCAGAGGCTGTCTTTTGTCAAATTGCAACAGGTAAGCGGTGATATCAGACGCATCTTTATACGTCAACCTCAAATCCGGCATGATGCTGTTCGGATTGTAATCATCCGCATTTTGAATCCAGCTGACCAGCCAATCCGGAGTAACCTTGTTGCCGATGCGGGTCAGGTCGGGCCCGAACAACTCACCGTCTCCGTTAACTTTGTGGCAGGCCTGGCAGCCCACGCTGTCATACAATTTTTTCCCCTTAGCCGCATCGCCGCCATTATATTTTTCCGCCACCTGGTAATCTTTTTCCGAAACATCCCAGAGATAGGCGGAAATAGCCAGCGTATGCTCATCGCTCAAGCTAAAGAACGGCATGCGCGTTTTGGGGAGATAATTTTTCGGTTTTTTGACCCAGCGGACCAGCCAACTCGGATCTACTTTGGAAGCAATACGCAACAGGCTGGGCCCTACTTTCTTTTCTGCCTGATAACCGTCTACCATGTGGCAACCATGGCAACCCAGTTTTAAAAATATTTTTTTACCCTGGGAGAGTATAGGCGCCCCTTCTAATTCCACCTGAGGCGCGTGGCAGTTGTGGCAACTGGCCTGCACCAGGTTACCGAGCAGAAGAGGTTCGTTAATGCCCGTCGATTGGTCCATTTCATGGTGGGAACCATGTGCGTGCTCCGCGGGGGCGGTCGCCGTCCCCTGCCCCTTGTGACACCAGGTGCAACCGGTTACCAGGGGATCGTGTTTTGTAATTAATATTTCAGGATTGGGATGGCTTTTGAGCGGATGCTCAAACTTTTCATAATAAGGGTCGTCAAAGGAGAGGTGACAGGTATGACACCGGTCGACTTTATAGGTGATTTCCTGGAAATTGTTTTTACCGTAGGAAGGGATTACGGTTTGAAAAATTTCAGCAGGTTTCCAGAAAAAGGGATAGGGTTTATAAAAATCCATCGTTCCCTGGAGAACCACCTTGTCATTGACCAGCAGGCCAAGCTCTTTTTCAAGATTTTCTTTTTTCGCCTTGAATTTGAGTAATTTCTCCTCCGCCTCATCTCTATGGCGAGCCGCTTCCGCAATGATCGGATCATATTCCCCGATTTCCTTTTCCGTATCATGAACCTTGGCTAACTGGACCTCGAAGTTCTTGCCTTCGTGCATGGCTTTTTTGTAATAGTAATAATACTCATCCAGATGGCTCTTGGCGAATTTCTGCTCCTCGGTCACCTCATCCAGATGGATTTGAGCTTCCCATGCGACTTCAGCTAATACCTGGTATTCGTCACTGCCCTCCATCGTCTGTTCTTCGGTGGCGATGGAGGCCAGGATTTCCTGCTCTTTGACGTTGATTTTTTCGCTGACTTCCTTGAAATTGCGCTCTGCCCGCGCGAACTGTTCCTTGTAATAGACATCCTGGAATTCCTTGAAGCCTCGCCGGCTATATTCATCATCCCAGAACGACCACAGGGTGACAAACAGCAATGCCCCGGACATCAGGAAAAACAGGAAACTGTACGAGGTCGTCTCGTCAAATTCCCCTTCTCTTTTTTGTGGTTCGTCTGTCATGTGATTTTAAATAGTCAGATATTAAACCAGGGGGTGACCCAGACATATTTGATATTAAATGCCAGCCGGAGAACGATTTTAATAACTATACCCAGCATGATCAGGAGCAGTATAATCTTGATGAGCATTCTGAGAAAACCCACATTTTTTATGGCTTTTCGTTCCATGAAAAAATACCCGGCTGTCCCTATAGCGAAATAGCCCAATATCACAGCTCCGCCAAATAAACTGGCGCCAAGGTAAGTACGAAAACCGAAAGCATAAGGTAAATCGACGTTGACCAACGCCACCACCTTGTGGGGGTCCCAATATTGCCAGGGCATGAACAGATTCCATCCCGGTCCGCGCAGGAACACGCCCATGATGATGAGGGAGATCCACAAAACGATAAACCCGAAAGAATAAACCCAAATGGCGAATTTTCGCTCGGTATAAGTGTAGTATCCATTGCCCTTGGGATTGACGTCGAGATAGGGAATCATCATCAGCCCCACGATAATCAATACCGGGGCGACCACACCGGCGAACCAGGGATCGAAATAAACCAGGATGTCCTGCAGGCCCAGGAAGTACCAGGGGGCTTTCGAGGGATTGGGGGTTTTGGTGGGATTGGCCGCTTCCTCCAGAGGCGCGTCGATCACGATGGACCATACCGTCAAGGCAATGATCACAATGATCGTACACAAAAGCTCCAAGCGTACCAGATAAGGCCAGACATGGACCTTTTCGGGTAAATCTTCAACGGTCTTCTTTTTAGCGGCGGTAGCCATAATCGAAACGATCCCTTATCGAAAAACCGGATAATCCGGAAACGACGAAATTAAAGCGGGCCGGATATCCCACCGTCTTTTCTGATACGCCAGAAATGGACGATCATCAGAGCCCCGGCGACCAACGGAATAAAAATGCAATGCAACACATAAAACCGCAGCAAGGCCGGAGGTCCGACCAGACTTCCTCCCAAAAGCACGGACCGGGCATCATATCTGGGGCTGATGAGCGGCACAAATTCCTGAAAGGGCCCCTCATGCCCTAAAAAGGGAGTCCCGCGGGCCATATTGGTTCCCACGGTTACCGCCCACATGGACAGTTGGTCCCAGGGAAGCAGGTAACCGGTAAAACTCAGCAGCAACGTAAAGGTCACCAGAAACACGCCGATCACCCAGTTGAATTCCCGCGGCGGTTTATAGGATCCCGTCAAAAACACGCGGAGCATATGAAGCCATACGGTGATCACCATGGCATGCGCGGCCCACCGGTGCATGTTCCTCATCAACATGCCGAACGGTACGTCATACTGAAGGTATTTCATATCGAAGTAGGCGTACTCCCCTACCGGCCGGTAATAGAACATCAGAATCACACCGGTGACCACCGTGGACAAAAACAATAGAAACGTAATTCCGCCCATGCACCAGGTGAACTTGATCCGCAACGCGTGGCGGTGAATTTTTACCGGATGTAAATGCAACCAGACGTTACTGGCAATCTGAAGAACCCGGTTGCGGGGTGTGTCTGCGTATCCGTGCCGAAACGAAGAGGTCCATATCTGGGATTCCGTCACCTGCTTGGCAATATCTTTCCAGATTTTGCCGCTTTTGATGGACGCCATGACTTCGGCTATATTTGGAATTTTGGGTTTGTTGGCCAAAACTGAAACCTCCGTGAACTTCTCTAAATTAAACTTGGGATAAAGACGTCAAACCCTGAGAAACGAGCCGGGCTTGCCCCATTCTCCCCTTTCAAAAAGGAATTTTTTGCTTTTATCGATAACGATCTGGCCGTCCGGTCCGAGCTCCACTTTCAAACGTTCCAGCGGACGCGGTGCCGGGCCTTCGAAATTGATGCCTTCCATGGTAAAACCGCTGCCATGACAGGGACATTTGTACTTCCCCTCGGTCTTCAACCACAACGGCGTGCATCCCAAATGCGTGCAACGCGCCAGAATCGCATAAAGCTTCTCCTCATCCCGAATGATCCATACCCGCTGTTCGCTGACCCATTTGGAGCTGACTTCACCCACGGTATAGTCTCCCGGATTACCGGCTTTGAATTTAGGGGAGGGTTCAAACAGAACTCGCGGAAACAATAGTCTCAAAAAATACAGAGACGACAACCCCAACGAGGCCATAAAACCGGCCCAGCCGGCAAGCGAAAAAAAGTCGCGCCGTGACCAAATCGTATCTTGAACCACGTCTTTTTTGCCCGTGGCTTTGGGTTGGGCGGGTGCCGGTTTGGCTTCCCCTTTTACATCACTCATAAATGGTTTTTTTTCAATAACTTGTGGAAACTCTTTGTTGGAAGATAGCGCTGCGGGTGGCCATGTTTACCCGTTAGCAAAGGTGAGTTTTTAACACAATTACAAATTCGAGTCAAGGCCAGATATTCGGTCTAAAACCTTGATTTAACGCCGACCAGACAAGGCCCGCGCACACTTTTTAGCCGCCTTAAGGATGGGTTCCAAATGGGGTGATTGATCTTCATTATTTTGCACCAATTCTTTAACCGAAACGCCCTTTTTGATGTTCGACTGCACCAGAGCGATGCACTCAAAAGCCTGCGCTCCTGAAACTTGAGCGCCGATGATCTGTTTCGATTCACGATCCGCGATGATCCTGCAGAACTCCCCATCACTGCCGGTGGAATTCCCGGTTTCTGTAGAATCGTAACGCCCTTCCACCGCGCGAAATCCCTGGTAATGGGCATTGGCAACGATGCAGCCGATACTCGCAATCTTCGGTTGGGTTTGCAGGCAAAAAGAAATATGCTCTCGTTGCAGGGGTTGATGCCCTCCCGATGCATTGATTCCCGCCACCCGGCCTTCTTCTTCTGAAATTTGAAGGGAACGGGACCGCCCGGTCACACTGCCCGCGGCGAACACTCCTGCCAGCGATGTCTCCATATGTTCATTGACCCAGATTTCGCGGCCGGGTCCCACTTCAACATTCAAAGAGTCCAATCCCAGGTTCGCCGTATTTCCCAAACGCGCCCCCGACACAAGAATCCTTTCGGTGGAAAACTTAACCCCCCCGTCCAGAGTGACATCAATGCTTTCCTTATCCTTGAAAATTGAAATGATTTTTTTGCCGAGCAATACTTTGATTTTTTGTTTTTTGAATCCTGCTTCCAAAGCCGTAATCAACTCGGGATCTTGATCGTGAATCAACCGGCTATGCTCGTCCACCAGAAAAACCCGGGCGCCGAGCAGACTGAAAATTTGCGCCGCTTCCAACCCGGCTTTATCGCCGCCCACGATCAGCAATGAGTTGGGGGTTTTCTGCCAATCCAGAAACCGGTCCAACGGAAATATGCTTTGATCATCAAAGGGAATCGTATTCACCGGCTTGGTAAGAGAACCGGTTGCGATAATGATCTTCCCGGCTTTAAGAGGAGTCTGATTCCCTTCCTCAAGCACCATCACTTGCCGGTTACCCGCTAACGAACCCTCACCCGGAATCCGCTCCACCCCGGCGTTCTGCAAATCCTCAACCACTTGCCGGGAAGCCTTTTCTGCCTGTTCCTCCGCCCTTTGAGCCAGGTTTTCCAGGGAAATTATTGCATCTGATGTTTCACTTGGGTCGCGGAGGACTTGCAGGGGTATGTGTCCCTTGAACAGGGAATGCCCTCCCGGACGGCTTGACTCGATGAGGCCGACCCGGGCTTCCTGCCGGGCAGCGGAAAGAGCCGCCGCAACACCTGCGGTTCCGCCGCCAATGACCAGGACATCGTATTCATTCATGCCGATAATTTCCGATATAAGGTGAGTTTACAAAACACATTACAGCACATTCGCGGGAGTTTAGGCAATGGGATCGTTGCCGCCTATAAAACACTGAAAGTGGCGATCCCCATCAGCAGGACCAGTCCTACGGAGGCGATGATGGCATGCAGGGTGACGTTCCATCTCCGGCTCAAGGGAATGGCGATCATAAAGTAAGCCAAGACCACGAAATTAAAAGGGGAATTGCCCATCAAGCGGTGGGTAACGGCCAGAAAAACTCCCAGGGAAACCAGGGCCGCCCCGAAAACGGCTCGGTGGAGTTTATAACGCTTTTTACGGGCATCCTTGGGAAGCAGACCAACGCCAATGATGATATTGGCGATAACGATCAAAATGGTGGCTAAAATAGTAAGAAAGCTGGGATGGGAAAAAATATCGCCTAAGCTGGTCGCCTGCATGTAGGATGAAAACCTGCGGAGGAAGTTGGTGCCGATGGGGAGATTCGAACTCCCACGGGTCGCCCCATACGCCCCTCAAGCGCACGTGTCTACCAGTTCCACCACATCGGCTATATCCAGAAAATTATTCTAAGGGTAGCTCGTCATCGTTTGCGAGGGGGCTGGGAATCTGCTCGGTTGTGCTTTCCACTTCATCAATGACCGAACTCTTGTCCTCATGGGTGGAAAGGATGGCCAAAGTTAAAGAGGTGACCATAAAAATAATCGCCGCGGCGGTGGTGAGCTTGGTGAGGAAATTACCCGATCCGCTGCTTCCGAACATGGCCTGGCTGCCGGCGGAACCTAAAGAGGCCCCCATGGCGGCGCCCTTTCCAGCCTGTAACAAAATCACCATAATCAGAAACAATGCAACCACAATATGCAAAACACTAATGAAGGTATCCACGGAACTCCTCAGAAAATCGATTATTGAGCGGCGTTAATAATAGCATAAAAGGAATCGGCCTCCAAACTGGCTCCCCCTACCAGAGCTCCGTCTATATCCGGTTGTGCCAACAGATCGGCGCTGTTTTCAGGGGTCACACTTCCCCCGTAGAGTATGCGGATGGCTTGAGCCATTTCCAGCCCGAACCTGGAACTCAGTTGGTTTCGGATCATCTCATGAATTTCCTGGGCCTGTTCCGGTTGAGCGGTTTTCCCAGTGCCAATCGCCCAGACCGGTTCATAGGCGAGGGTCGTTTTCCCCATTTCCAGCGGGGTCAGGCCGTCCAACCCCACCTGCAATTGATTCCCGATAATTATTTTTGCCTGGGCGGCCTCGCGCTCCTCCCAGGTTTCTCCCACACATAAGATGGGATAGAGACCCTCGGACAAGGCGGTCTTCATTTTAAGATTGATCAGGGAATCGTCTTCATGAAACAGCTTGCGCCGCTCGGAATGGCCCACCAGCACATACCGGCATCCCACGGATACCAGCATGGTTCCGGACACTTCTCCGGTCACGGCGCCTTGGGCTAAATGAGAAAGGTTTTGGCCGCCCAACCGAATATCGCTCCCGCGCAGGGCTTCCTGTACCGAAAACAAAGAAGTGAAGGGGGGAATCACCACCACTTCCGCCGGGCAGGACGAGCCCAACTTTCCCCTCAAGGCCCGGATCATTTCCAAGGATTCCGGGACGGTTTTATTCATCTTCCAATTCCCGGCAAACAGCGGTTTTCTCATATTTTACTTGATAAAATTATATCTAAATACCCTTTTTAATTAGATATTTCAATATATCCTTGGTGCGGGAAGAGTAACCCCATTCGTTATCGTACCAAGCGAGCACCTTCACCAGGTTTTTCTCAATCACTTTGGTGGAGAGGGCATCGATGATAGAGGAATCCTCGGCCCCATTATAGTCAACGGAAACCAGCGGCTCCTCTTCATAGCGGAGGATACCTTTCAACTCGTTTTCAGCGGCTTCCTTGAACAGTTGGTTTACCTCCTCCCGGGAGGTGTCCCGACCCACTTCGGCCACCAAGTCGATCAGGGAGACATTGGGCGTGGGCACACGGATGGCCATGCCATCCAGTTTACCTTTAAGCTCGGGCAGAACCAGCGCAACGGCTTTGGCCGCGCCGGTGGTGGTGGGGATCATGGACAAAGAAGCGGCCCGCGCCCGGCGTAAATCCGTATGCGGCAGGTCCAGAATTTTCTGGTCATTGGTGTAGGAATGAATGGTGGTCATCAAACCTTTACGGATGCCCAGTTTATCGTTCAACACTTTAGCGACCGGAGCCAGACAGTTGGTCGTACAGGAGGCATTGGAGATGATCTGATGCTGCTTCGGATCATAGGCGCCCTCATTAACCCCGAGGACCACAGTCACATCCGGGTCGGTGGCCGGGGCGGAAATAATGACTTTTTTTGCGCCGGCCGCAAGATGCTTGGAAGCCCCTTCCCGCTTGGTAAACAATCCGGTGGATTCGATCACCACATCGATTTCCAAATCCTTCCAGGGCAACTCCTCCGGGTTGCGGACGGATAAAATCTGAATCGGCTTGCCATCCACCCGTAACTGTTTATCCCTTCCCTCTATGGCATGAGGGCTGATACCCTGGATAGAATCATACTTGAGTAAATGGGCCAGGGTGGCGGCATCGGTTAAATCATTGATGGCGACCACCTCGATATCCGAACATTCCTTGTCCTTCAAAATACATTTCAGGATGTTCCTGCCAATCCGTCCGAACCCATTAATAGCCACTTTTGTGGTCATTGATCCTCCTTAAACAAATGCCGATTGCGCAATTAAAATGAGAACTCTACCAGAAATTTCCGGAGAAAACCGGAAGGAGCAAAATTATGAAGAAATTACCGGAGCAAGTCAACTAATCCTGCAAGGCAAGGCGCTTAATGAGTCCGCCGGGCCGCACCCTTCCGGATGGCCTGGATCATATCTTGAACCGCTCTTTCCAAACCGTAATAAACCGAGCGGGACACCAGGCTGTGACCGATGTTGAGCTCCTCGATCTCCGGCACCGCGGCGATGGCCACCACATTTTCCCGGGTAAGACCATGCCCCGCAAACACGCGCAGGCCCAGTTGTGCGGCATGACGGGAGGCGCCCTTGATTTTTTCCAATTCCTGTTGGATAGCGGTTTTATCTTTTAACTCGGTGTAACCTCCGGTGTTGATTTCGATGCTCTCGGCTCCCACTTCCCGGGCTGCGTCCACTTGTTTGAGGTCCGGATCGACAAACAGGCTGAATCGGATGTCCTTCGGTTGCAGAGTCTCCCGAACTTTTTTAAGATGCTCTTTTTGGGAAATGACGTCCAATCCCCCCTCAGTGGTTATTTCCTGCCGTTTTTCCGGAACGATCGATACCTGATAAGGCTTTATTTTGAAAGCAATCTGAACCATTTCCGCCACCGCCGCCATTTCCAGATTGAGCACGGTATTTATTTTTTCCCGGATGCGGAACACGTCGTCATCCTGGATATGTCGCCGGTCTTCCCGCAGATGAATGGTGATGCCGTCGGCCCCGGCCTGTTCGGCCAGGAGGGCGGCTGCCAGAGGATCAGGCTCAATCGTTTTCCGGGCCTCCCGGAGGGTGGCCACATGATCGACGTTGACGAACAAACGAATCTTATTTTCCATTTTGATATTTTAAAATCTCACCCACAACTTTAACAACACGAACTGTTTCCAGGACATCATGGACCCGCAATATCCGCGCTCCTTTAATCATCCCCATCACTGCGGTGCCGAGGGAACCCTCCATTCGCTCGGCCACCGGCAAATCCAGAATCTTTCCGATAAACGACTTGCGTGAAGTACCCAGCAACAGCGGCTTTCCCAATGTCGCGAAGGAATCCAGCCGCGCCAATATTTCAAGATTGTGCTCGACCGTTTTGCCGAACCCGATTCCAGGATCCACCCAAATCTTTTTGGAAGAAATACCTGCCTCTTCGGCGGTTCGAATTCCCTGCTGCAAAAATTTTTTAATTTCGCCCACGCAATCATCGTAATGAATATCTTCCTGCATCGTGTCCGGAGTCCCCAACATGTGCATGATGATCACTCCCGCATCATATTCAGCGATAATCGGAGCCATCTCCGGGAAGCGCAGTCCGGTGATATCGTTGATGATGGGAACTCCCGCTTCCAACACCCTCTGCGCGACGCCCGGCTTATACGTATCTACCGAAACGGGGACCGGAAAGCTCTTGCACAATTGCGTGATCACCGGAACCACAAGCGCCAGTTCTTCTTCCTCGGAGATGGGTTTGGCACCGGGCCGGGACGATTCCGCACCCACATCCAGATAATCCGCCCCCTCTTCAATCAGACGCTCCGCCAATTTGAGGGCGGCGGAGACCGACGGCACCCGGCTTTCCGGATAAAACGAGTCGGGAGACAAGTTGATGATCCCCATTATTTTTGGAGATTCAAAATCACCTTTCGAGTTCAGCACAGGAGTCACGTAAACCGGGATCAGGTAAGAATGAAAAAAAGCTCCATTCCTGAGTGACTCAGGAGCGGAGCTTTGCAGTTATAGATAAAGAGTCCAACTTCCTTTATGCGGGAGATGGATCAGGCATTCCACCGTCTCCCATGATTCCATCAGAGCCATCGTCGGATTTTTTCTTACCCTTTTTGACCTTTTTATTTTTGGCGAGGACCTTGTCATCCGCCACCTCTTCCGGTTTCTCTGCATCATCGCCGGAATCCGAAGGTTTGCCATCGATAATTTCAGTGATTTCCTTCAAGTCCAGAGTTTCATATTCAATGAGGGCCGCGGAAAGTTTCTCCAACGTCTTCCGGTTCTCGGTGAGCAGCTTCTCGGCGGTATTATAACCCCCCATGACCAGGGCCTTGACCTCAAGGTCAATCAACTTGGCCGTTTCATCACTGAAGTTTTTCTGCGTGTTAAAATCTCTTCCGAGAAAAACCTGCTCTTCCTTGGTGCCGTAAGTCAAGGGCCCCATTTTTTCGCTCATCCCCCACTCACAGACCATTTTACGGGCCATATCCGTGGCCAGCTCAATGTCGTTACCCGCGCCGGTGGTCATTTCACCGAGACAAATTTCCTCAGCCACTCTCCCGCCCATCATGATCGCCAGGCGGTTGACGAGATACCTCCTCGGATACGTATGTTTGTCATCCACGGGTAATTGCATCGTAACGCCCAGCGCTCTGCCACGGGGAATGATGGTCACCTTATGCAAGGGGTCGGTTTCCGGAAGCAGGTAAGCCACCAAAGCATGGCCGGCTTCGTGATAAGCCGTATTTTTCTTTTCCTTTTCCGTAATCACCATGCTTCGCCGCTCGACGCCCATCAAAACTTTATCCTTGGCGTCTTCGAAATCGATCATGGTAACGACTTTTTTCTCACCGCGTGCCGCCAGCAGTGCGGCTTCATTGACCAGGTTGGCCAGATCGGCCCCGGTAAAACCGGGGGTTCCGCGGGCGATGGTTTTCAACACCACATCGTCATCCAGAGGAACCTGGGAGGTATGGACTTTAAGGATACCTTCGCGGCCTCTGATATCCGGCCGGGAGACGATCACCTGCCGGTCAAAACGGCCGGGCCGGAGCAGGGCCGGGTCGAGAACGTCCGGGCGGTTGGTGGCGGCGATCAGGATGACGCCCTCATTATTTTCAAACCCGTCCATTTCGACGAGTAATTGGTTCAGGGTCTGCTCGCGTTCGTCATGGCCTCCACCCAATCCGGCGCCGCGATGCCTGCCGACCGCATCGATTTCATCGATAAAGATGATGCAGGGGCTGTTTTTCTTGCCTTGTTCAAACAGGTCGCGCACGCGGGAAGCGCCCACGCCGACAAACATTTCCACAAAGTCGGAACCACTGATGCTGTAGAAGGGAACACTCGCTTCACCCGCGATGGCGCGGGCCAGCAGGGTTTTGCCGGTGCCCGGAGGGCCGACCAGCAGAACGCCTTTAGGAATTTTACCTCCCAGCTTGCTGAACTTCTGCGGTTCTTTCAGGAATTCGATAATTTCATGGAGCTCTTCCTTGGCTTCATCCACTCCGGCTACGTCTTTAAAGGTGGTCTGATTCTTTTTGTCACCCATCAGACGGGCTTTGCTTTTGCCGAAGGAAAGGGCTTTCCCTCCGCCGGACTGCATCTGCCGCATGAAGAAAATCCATATACCCAGCAGCAGGACCAGCGGAAACCATGAAATAAGGACATTCGTGTACCAATTCATCTGCTCGGGAAGTACCACATTCGTCCGCACGCCTTTTTCATGTAAAAGTTTCAGGAGTTCGGGGTCTTCTTTACGGATGACGGTTTCAAAAGATTCCCCTTTGCTGTCCTTTCCGGTAACCTTCTGTCCTTGAATCTCTACTTCCTTGACGTCATTTCTTTCCACCATGCTGATGAAATCGCTGTAAACGATTTTGGGCGTCTCCGGCTGTTGATTGACCATATTGAACAGAGCCAGCAGGATAAAAGCAATAATGATCCAAAGAGCCAAATTTTTATAAAATTGGTTCAAAACCTTCTCCTTTTATTGACGAATGGGGAAACCCCATGCTCTAGGTATCTTAGAATTAATAGTAGCACATTCCCCCGGGGAAATGGCTCTTTCTTTGGTTCTTCACTTGCCGGAAAAATCAGGATAACCCTTTGATAAATAATACTTTCCTTGTGTCCGAAGTCACCCGGTAGGGTTCGGCAATGCGGGTTCCATACACCCAGATAATATCATTATCTCCGGTTGTCAAGATGGGAACGCCGGGCCGGATTCCCCGGGGCACTTTTTCGTCGATAAAAAGGGATTTTACTTTTTTAGTGCCGGTCATCCCCAGCGGTTTCAGCCGGTCTCCCGGTTGAAAGAAACGCACCCTGATTTCGCCGCCGGTTTTATCAAAATCCAGAAAAGCCTGGTTCAAATAATTACTGGAAAATTCTAATTCAACCGGATCAATAATTTCCGATTGCAGGAGGACTCCCGCCCGACCGACTTGAGTTTCACCTGGAATAACCAGATGCCCCTCCCAATGGGATGCATTTTTCCCATCATTTAAGATGCGGGGATCGGTCTTCTGGATTCTTTTAACCTCAATCTTGTCCTCCAGATACAAGACTTCAATAGTGTCAGGTAAATCGATGCGCTTACCTTTTTGAGAGTTTTGGATCAACTGAAGCACATCCTGAATATGTGACGAGGAGATTCCCCTTAAATCCCCTTTCACGCCCTGAATGGCTTTCCGAACCAATCGGCGCTTTAGAGCCAGAGGCAGGGGGTTGAAAAGAATGAGTTTCATTTCCAGAATATTTCCGGCATCGGACCCTGAAACCACACGATCAAATTCATGATCCACCAAAGTATTGAGCAAATCATTATCCGCTCTTAAAATCCCCGACGCCTCAAAAAGGTTTTCCATAATTTTCGGATTATATTTTTCCTGCAAAAAAGGAATCAGTTCAAGGCGAACCCGGTTGCGCAAGTAATCGGTTTTTTCATTGGAAGAATCCTGGCACCAGGGAATTTTTCTGCCACTTAAAAATTCGATGATTTCAGACCGGGAGCAGTCAAACAAAGGGCGGATAAACGGAAACCGGACGGGACTCATGCCCCCCAACCCTGCCATGCCACTACCCCGCAAAAGATTCATCAAAACCGTTTCCACTTGATCATCCGAGGTATGCCCCAGGGCGATTTTCTGGGCGCCCGTCTGTTTCATAACATTTTCAAAAAATTCCAGGCGAACCTGGCGGGCGGTTTCCTGAAAAGAGGTTTTGGATACCCACCGCTCTGCCGGCACATCTCTTTTTTCAATGAGTGTTTTAAGATTCAGTTCTTCACCCAGATGGCGCACAAACTGCGCATCCCGGTCGGATTCTGCCCCGCGGGCTCCGTGGTTCAAATGGACCACAACTAATTCAATATTTAATTCCCGTTTCAACTCAATCAGACTCCGCAACAGTGCAACCGAATCCGGCCCTCCGGAAACCCCGACAAGAACACAATCTCCTGACTCGATCATTTGATGATCGGTCAGAGTTTTTTTTATTTTTTTAATGAGAGAATCCATATCGCAGTTTGATGAGTGCGCTGCCCCAAAACGAGGAGGGGGGACTAAAAAGTCAGGGAAGCCGGGTCCGCTTGGAGGATCGAATCAAAGTTGATTCAAAAGCTGCTTTTTCTTGTTTTGATAGTCCCCTTCGGAAATTTGCTCCTTGTCGCGCAGTTTTTTATAGTAACGCAGTTTATCTTCAAAAGCCTGAAACCTCGAAAACTCCTGCTTTTGAATCAACTTCGGTTTTGACTCCCCGGTCTTCCGGGAAGAAAGAACATCGGATGCACCCTTGGGATTGGAAAAATTCTTTAACGCCTTTTTGGGTTTTATTTTGTCCGCATGCTTCCCAGCAGGTTTAGTTGGAGGTGATATTTTTTTTTCAATAAAAGCATTTTGTTTCAACTCCCGCAGGAATGCCTGATACTCCGATTTTGATTTTTTCTCCATAAATTGCTTTTTAATCTGATCCTTAACTTCTTCCAAAGGAAGGGTCCGGCCCGGAATAATTTTGTCGACCTTGATAATATGCAAACCGTAAGGGGTTTTCACCAACCCGCTCACTTGACCTTCTTTTAAATTGAAGGCGGCTTTTGCAAACTCGGGCACCATTTTGCCGCGCTCTATTTCCCCCAGCTCTCCCCCAGTCCTGGCTGAAACATCTTCGGAAAATTCCCTGGCCACTGCGGTAAAATTCTCGCCGGACCGAATCTTCTGCAAAGCCTGGAGGGCTTTTTTCCTTTTAAAAAGGATTTCCTCCTCCGACAGATCATCGTCCATCAAAAACAATATATGCCGCAATTTAAGCTTTTCGGAAATCCAGTAATCTTTAAGATGCCGGCTGTAATAATCCTCGATTTCCTCCTTGCTTACGTTAACGCGCTTACGGACCTCATAGATTCTTACATCGCTTAACAAAATCTGATCCCGAATTTTATCTTTATACTCCTCCAGGGATTTGAATTCCGCTTCCAGCATCTTCTCAAGATCCCCTTCATTGAGGCCATTACGACGCTCAATATCCTCGATGGCCCTGGCGACTCGCTTTTCATTCACCTTGTACCCACGCTTACGGCCGGCATCAATCAACAGCTTTTCCTCAACCATGAGTTCCAATTCCCTATAGATCATTTCCTCTTTGGAAGGCAGGGGTTGAACATTCATCTTTCGAAGGCTCGTCAGCTTAAGTAAAGCTCTCTCCTCCACTTGGCTCTGGGTGATTATTTCTTTATTAACCTTGGCAACAATGCGGTCAACAGTTGCCGCTATTCCGGAAACGGAGAACAAAACAATCCCTCCGCAGAAAATCACACCCATCCACAAACGATTAAATGGTTTCCAAAACATCATAATGGACGACAATTTCCGATTTCTCCTTGATGGTTTCCACCCATTTTTGAAAAGCTTCTTCCTGGGCCTTGCGCAACAGTTTGTTATGAATCTGTTTTTTAGATTCCTCAAAGCTCATATTTCGCTCGGGCTTTTTTTCGACCACTTTAAAAATATGATATCCAAATGGAGTCCGAATAATACCACTCACCTTGTTGATCTTGAGTTTAAAGACATCATCAAAACCCTTGGGCATTTGTCCGGCCTCAAAAAAACCCATATCGCCTCCGGTTTTGCCCTCCGGTCCTCGCGAATGATCGATAGCCAATTCTGAAAATGATTTCCCCTTGCGGATCTTTTTCAAAATCCTTCTCGCTTCATCTTCAGTTTCGACCATAATATGAAGCGCCCGGACCTGCTCTCCTTTTTGGAATTCTTCCCGATTTATATTGAAGTACTCCAGAAGACGTTTCTCGCTGATATTGATTTTACTGTTCAAGACACTTTCGGTAAGCTTCTTGATCAATAAAATATTATCCTGCTTTTTATTCCATATCTCCTGGGAAATCTCTTCGATTTCCAACGTTCTCCGAAAACCTTCGTTATCATAGCCTTCCCGGGATCTTTCCAGCTGAGTCCTTGTTTCCTGTTTGGAAATGGTGATGCCTTGCCGTTTCGCCTCTTGCAGCAGCATCGTTAACTTAATAAGCTCATTAAGGGCGTTGGTCTTCAGCAAAACCAATTGCTCTGGCGGCAGGACATCATTTTTCTGAATCCTGTACATTCTCTTTGCCAATTTCAATTCATTGAGAAGTTGATCGCGCGTAATGGCTTCCTTATTAACAGTAGCCACCTCATCAGAGCCCTTCCCGCTTTCTATGGAATCACTGGAGTCGCACCCTATCCACAAAACCGTTAGAAAGAAAACCAGGCAAAACCTCCAACAGATTTCATCTCTTTTCATTTTCATAAAATCAATTTTCTTCCACACAGCTCATCAATTTTTTTAAATAAGAACTGATCAGGGCGGTATCCTCTTTCCAGCCCTTAATTTTGAATTTTAAACTCAAATGATACTCCGATACCAGCCGCATTCCTGAATCAAGAATGCCCATAAGTTTTTGGGTTGCTATCCGGGTGGCGGGGTCCAGGGTAAAAGCCGCTTCGCCGTGCCTCAATTGGATTTTGCTGATGTCGAGCCTTTGACAGTAAAGCTTGATTTCCATCAACACCACCAGTTTTTCCACTTCTTCAGGGAAATTGCCATACCGGTCCACCAACTCCACCTTAAGGGTTTCCAATCCTTCAAACTCATCCAACAGTTGCAGTCGGCGATAGATTTCCAATCTTTGATTTAAATCGGAAACATAATCTTTAGGAATGAAGCCCTTGATTTCAAGGTTGATTTCAGGTTCTATTCGGGACTCAATTTTCTGGCCCTTCATTTCCCGGATCGTTTCCTCCATCATCTTACAATATAAATCAAATCCGATGGCTGAAATATGGCCGGATTGATCATGCCCCAGCATGTTCCCGGTTCCACGAATTTCCATATCACGGGCGGCCAGCTCGAAGCCGGCGCCGAGGTCGCTCATCTCTTCAATGGCCGTCAACCGTTTGCGGGCATCATCGCTGATGGTCAACGCTCCGGGAATCAGAAGATACGCATACGCCTGATGTTTGTAACGCCCCACCCTTCCCCGCAATTGATATAACTGTGCCAGGCCGAACTGGTCGGCCCGGCTGATGATGATGGTATTGGCGGAGGGAATGTCCAGCCCCGACTCAATGATGGACGTACACAGTAGAAGATCGATTTCCTTCTCGATGAATTGTTTCATCACCTGTTCCAGCATCCGTTCCTGAAGCTGGCCATGAGCGATACCTATCGTTACTTCCGGAACGATTTTCCTGAGCATTGCGCCGATCGAATGAATGCTTTGCACCTTGTTGTGCACAAAGTACACCTGCCCTCCTCTGTCTTTTTCACGGAGAATGGCCTCTCGAATGATCCCTTCGTCAAATTTCCGGACATAGGTTTTGATCGACAGCCGGTCGCTGGGCGGGGTTTCGATGACACTCAAATCGCGCACTCCCATCAGCGAAAAATGAAGGGTTCGGGGAATCGGCGTGGCGCTCAGGGTGAGAACATCCACCGAGGCGCGAAGTTCCTTCAACCGCTCTTTGTGCTTAACGCCAAACCTCTGCTCCTCATCGATAATCACCAGCCCCAGGTCGGCGAATTGCACGTCCTTCGACAGCAACCGGTGAGTCCCGACCAGGATATCCACTTTCCCTTCCTTTAATTTCTTGAGAGTTTCCTTTTGCTGGCGGGGAGTGCGAAACCGGCTGACCATTTCAATCTGAACGGGATGCATATGAAACCGCTCCTGAAAGGTAGACCAATGCTGCTGGGCCAGAATGGTGGTGGGTACCAGAATGGCCACCTGTTTTTTGTCCAGCACCGCGCTGAAAGCGGCTCGCATCGCCACCTCGGTTTTCCCGTAACCCACGTCACCGCAGATCAACCGGTCCATGGGTTTTTCCCGCTCCAGATCCTCCAACACGTCCTCAATCGCTTTCAATTGATCCTCGGTCTCGACATACTCAAACGAATCCGCGAAATCCTGCATAAGGACCGGGTTATGGGAATAGCTGTATCCCTGAGCCAGCTTGCGGGCCGCGTAAACTTTTAAAAGTTCCCCTGCCATTTCCTTCAACGAATCTTTGATTTTTTTCTTTTGCCGTTTCCATTGCGTACCGCCCAGTTTGCTTAAAGGGGGATGGTCCTCACCCGCTCCCGCATATTTCTGAATAGCGGCCAATCCGTCCATGGGAATATAAAGCTTCTGATCGTCGGCATAATAAATTTCCAGAAACTCGCCGCCGCCAATGCCGGTGGTCAACTCCTTGGTCCGGGTGTATCGGCCGATGCCATAATCGACATGCACCAGCAGATCGCCTTCCTTTAGATCCTTGAAACCGCGCTGGAAAGGCAGAGAACGCGATTTGCGGCGATGCCGGTGTTTGTGTGTTCTCCCGAATATTTCATGCTCGGCGACAAACACACTATTGAGCCCCGGGAACTGGAACCCCTGGCTGATAAACCCAAGTTCGACGGGCAGGTTCAATTCCTTATCCACCAGCAGTTCATTCATGCGCCGGACATGCCCCTTGGTGGGCGCGGCCACCGTCACCTGACAACCCTTCCCGGTCCATTCTTCGGCATGCAGCGTGAACAGATCGAACTTCCCCTGAAACGGGGGAATCGGCTTGATTTGAAACCGCCTCGCGATTCCTCCCTCATCATCGGAAAGTTTCAGGGTATTCAGAGTCAGATGAGGCCGGGACTGGATATTCTTTAAAAATTTTTCCTGGGAAAGATACAGATGATCGGGGTCCGCCGCGATATCCCCCCGGCCGGTACACCGGTGGTATTCCTCCTGCACCAACTCCTCAAATTGTTCTCCCTTTTCTTTTAATAATTCCAAATCATCCAGAACGATCAAGGTGTTCTCAGAAAGATAATCGAACAGACTTTCCCTTTTCTCAAAAAAGAAAGGCGCCAGCATTTCCATCCCGGAAAAATTTTTCAGGTTGCGGAGTTTTTCAACCAGCTCATTAAAGCGGGAACGGTCGACTTCATTCTCCTCACCGTATTGAATGATGTTTTCCATACCGGTCTGAAAATCTTTATCGGTCAGACACAACTCCCGGATCGGAAGAATTTTCACCCGGCCGCAATCTTCGATGGAAACCTGGGAGCCGACTTCGAACTTCCGGATGGACTCCACCTCATCGCCAAAAAACTCGAGGCGGATGGGGTGCAGTTGATGGGATTGAAAGACATCCAGAATGTCTCCCCGCGAACTGAACTGACCCCTTTCCTCCACCAGATGAGAGCGGGAATAGCCGTTATCCACCAGGCACATTTCGAACACTTCCCGGTCGAGGGTTTGACCTTTTTGGACATCGTAAATCAGATTCTGGAGAGCCGAACGTGGCATCAGGTATTGGAATGCCGCCTCTACCGGAACCACCAGAATCGGACATTGGTGCTCCAGCAATCCGCTCAAAACCGCCAGACGCTCTCCCGAAACTTCACTGAAAGGCGACAACGGCTCGTAGGGCAACAGCTCCCACGTCGGAAAAAACTGGGGAGCCACGCGCACTTTTTCATGATGGAGAAAAAAACGCAGGTCGGATAGCCAGGTTTCGCCGCTGATCGGGTTCGGGGTGATCACGACCAGTGGACGCTTGGCATGTTTCCATGCCTGCGCCAGCAAAAACGCCTTGGAGGCGCCCACTAATCCATCCAGGCTTACTGGATTTTCCGAGGCTTTAAGGGAGTCCAACAGCTCGGTCCATTGCTCGATTTCCTGAACATTACCGGACAGCGCCGAAGAGGTGGGTGAATTCATTGAGAGTTGATAAAGGGTTTGGCCTTCTCAGGGAGCAGATGATGCCACTTGGGCTCTCCCTCAGGTTTGAAATTGACGGTGACTACGAACGAATCGCCTTCATAAAAGTTCAACTTGAAATTGCCGCCGCCGAACCGCTCGAACAGGTACTCCTTCGGACGATCGCGAAAGGTATTGAATTCGTCCAGGGTAAACTGGGCGATCTCATAAAAATAAAGGGACACGCCCTCATAGACCCCTGCCAGAAGCGTCAGGCGGAGTTCTTTATAAATTTCCTCAAACCGCTGGTCGCACTCCTCCTGGGACGGGTCGCGCTTTAATTCCCGGCAGAGTTTGGGCTTGTAATAATCCCGAAAAGCCTGTTTAACCCACATAGTCTTTTAAATCCCGCTGGCTAAAAGTTTTAATATTTACGCTATTATGCCGGCCCGATTCTATTACCCCTGGCCGATAATCATCATAACTTATTGTTTTATAACATATTTTTGAGCTTCAAACAACAGCGATCCCGCATGATAACCAGGGGAAACTGATTGCCGCAACTCTAAAGTTCGCCTATACTCCCAATCAAATTCTATCGGGGAATATTTCACAATTTTATTAGATTATGACCCCTAATTCCAGCAAGGAAATTATAAGAATCGGCCTCGTCCAAATGGCCTGCGCCACGGACTCGCAGTCCAACATGCAGAAAGCCGAAGAGGGCATCCGGGAAGCCGCCGGTAAAGGCGCGCAGATCATCTGCCTGCAGGAGCTTTTTCAGACTCCCTATTTTTGCCAGGTGGAGGACCCCCAGAATTTCCAATTGGCAGAGGCAATACCGGGCCTGACCACGCAGGCATTATCAAAGATAGCTGGTGAATTGCAAGTGGTCCTTATAGTCCCCGTGTTCGAGAAGCGGTCCTCCGGAATTTATCACAATACGGCAGTGGTTATCGACGCTGACGGCTCCATGGCCGGCCGCTACCGTAAGATGCATATCCCGGACGATCCCGGTTTTCATGAAAAATTCTATTTCACGCCGGGTGATATGGGATTTCAGGCCATTCCCACGCGGTTCGGAAAAATTGGAATTCTTATCTGCTGGGACCAATGGTTTCCGGAAGCCGCCCGGCTGACGGCTTTAGCCGGCGCCCGGATTCTGTTTTATCCCACCGCCATCGGTTATCAGGCCTTTGATGCCGCGGTGGCCCAAAAACAGGCCGAGGCCTGGCAAACCATTCAAAAGGCCCATAGTATTGCCAATGGCGTGTTCACCGCCGCCGTCAATCGCGTGGGCCAGGAAAACGAAATCAATTTCTGGGGAGGTTCCTTTATATCCGACCCCTTTGGTGAAGTTCTGGCGGAGGCCTCTGCGCAAGCGCCCGAAGTACTGGTCGCCGACTGCGATCTCGGTTTGATCGAGGAAACCCGGCAGGGCTGGCCATTTTTAAGGGATCGCCGGGTCGACGCCTACCAGGACCTGACCCATCTATTCATCGACCAGAATGAAACCTGACACCTGCCCCGCCGATCAAGGATTTCGCATGCCCGCCGAATGGGAACCCCATGCCGCCACCTGGCTGACCTGGCCCCATAATCCCGAAACCTGGCCGGGACAAAATATGGTGAATATCGAAGCGGTCTATCTCCAGATGATCCGGGTATTGTCCGTAGGGGAGACAGTCAACCTGCTGGTCAATCAGGAAGCGATCCATAAAGAGTTAATGAAAAACATTATAGATATAATCCTATCTAATGAAAATATAAAGATTCATCTTATTAAAACCAATGACGCCTGGATTCGGGATTACGGGCCTAATTTTCTGGTCCGGGAAACGCCTGACGGAAAGCGGGAGGTCACGGCCAATCTCTGGAAGTTTGATTCCTGGGGCGGCAAATATGATTGGGATCTGGATGCCCAGGCCGGCTCCGCCATTATGGATGTTTTGAAAATGGCTCCTTTTCAGCCCGGAATAGTGCTGGAGGGGGGCGCCATCGAGGTCAACGGCCAGGGCCTGTGCATCACCACGGAGCAATGCCTGTTGAATCCCAACCGCAATGGCGGGCTCAACCAATCGGAGATGGAGTCGTATTTAAAGCGGTATCTGGGCGTCCGGCAAATCATCTGGTGTCAGGGTCATATTGAAGGAGACGATACCGACGGCCATATCGATAATCTGGTGCGCTTTGTGAATCCAGATACGGTACTCTGCGCCCGTGAAGAGGACACCACGGATCCCAACCACGCCTGCCTTGCGGAAAACCTCAAAATTCTCGAGTCGTTCCGGGACGAAAACGGACGGCCTTTAAATATCCTGCACTTTCCTATGCCGGGACGCATTATCGGCGACGAAGGCCGGTTGCCAGCCAGTTATGCCAATTTTTATATCGGTAACCGGGCGGTTTTGCTGCCGACCTACAACCATCCCAACGATGCGGAGGCCGAATCCATTTTAAAACGGTATTTTCCTGACCGGGAGATTGTGGCAATACCCTGCGAAACGTTCGTTTGGGGATTGGGAGCCATTCACTGCGTCACCCAACAACAACCGGAAATATAAAAACGTGGAAGGAATCTAAACCCGGTAGTGATACTCCTTGTTGGGATCGCGTTCGCAGTCGGGTGGAAAATTCTTGCGCTTGTCCGCGTAATACTGCTTTCGGTGATCGCCTTCCGATAGACGGCCGTAAGTGATGTACAGGACTCGCCGTGACTTATCGCTCAGGTTGGGGCCGGAACCATGGGGAACGAAGGAATCGAAGAACACCATATCCCCGGACTCAAGCAAATAAGGTTCAAACTTCATTCCCGCAATGTGTTCCTCCGTCATGGGTTTCCACTTCTCGCCGATCAACCCTTTATTATGAAACCCCGCGGCCAACTCCAAAGGGCCGTTGTCTTTGGTGACTTTATCGATACAGATGAGGGCCGTGATAAACAGTTCGCCATAAACCCACCATCCCGCCTGATGGTCCTGATGCCAATCGAATGAGATGCCTCCCGGGAATTTGAAGTTTATTTTATCTTTAAACAGGACAGCGGGCTCACCCAACAAATCGGAAACCACTCCCAAAACCGGGTCACTGCCGAACAACTCATTAAACCCATCATGAAAATCAAAAAGACTTTCCATCCGGTGGAGTAACTTTTTATTAGGATCGAGCAGGCTTTTTTCGTAATACATCATGTATTTGCCCGGCGCCTCCGGGTAATTCTGGACTTCATCAACCCAGGAGACAATTTGATCCAACCGGGTGGATTCAAAGGGACTGCGGACTAAAAGAAATCCGTCACGATTAAAGTCCTGGAGTTGTTGTTCGGATAAGAATTGAGGAACCATTAAACTGCCGGCTGGAAAAAGATGATAGTTATTTTTCTGATTCAGAGGATTCAGGCAAAACAGGTTTCCTGTATTTCAGCAGTTCCTCGTTGAGTGATTGAATTATTCTATCATTACGACGAATGGTGGATTTCAATTTCATTTTAGCAATCCAACCATCCACCCATGCCAGAAGAAATCCAAAACCCAGTGAGATCAAAACCACAATCAGGAGGGGAACCTGAACATCGTGGGAATTAAAACTGAAGTCATAAAAACTGACTTCCACAAAATCCATATTTTTAACGGCGAAAATTGTAAAAATAATAACCAGAATGATGAATACAATGATTTTTACAGGCATGATGGCATCCCGAAGCCGCTCAAACAAATAAAGCCTGAGACCCTTGGAAGGTCCCAGGCCGTGAATTCATAAAACTTTATTCGTCATCCTCTTCATCTTCCGACTCATCGCCGCTATCCGGGCTTTCTTCAGCGGCCGGTTCTTCAACCGGTGCTGGAGCTTCTTCCGCTACGGGTTCGGCGGGGGCCGCTTCAGCTTCAACCACCGGTTCTACTGGGGGAGCGGCTTCAGCCATCGGAGCGGGCTCTGCCGCAGGTTGTTCCAGAATAATTTCAAAAGGCTTGTCTGCCGGGCCGGGTGCGGCTGAAGCAGGCGCGGGAACCGAAGTGCCTGCTCCAGGAGGCCCGGCGCCCAATTCCTGCAGAAGATTATCGATGCTCGCCAAAACCTGATCCGATTTGGCCTGAACCTCCGGAGACGTATTTGCGGTCACGGTCTGAATCGCCACCTGCGCCCGTTTTAACTCCGTCACCGCCGCCTGCCGTTCAAAATTACCAAACCGGGCCTTCAATTGCGAAACATCGGCGTCGACCTTGGCAAAACCTTCTTGCATCTCCTGTTTGAGAGGACCGAATTTTTGCTCCAGGGTGCCGACAGCGGCATCCATATCGCCCACTTTATGGTCCAGATTACGCAGGAAGAACAGGATAACGATAATCGCCAAAGCGCCCATACCGAATCCCAGGTACGCCAGGGCTTTCATCAGATTCATTTCTTCTTTTGCTGTTTCCACAGGCAGGACCGGCTTGTTGAAATCTTCTTCTGTCATATGATCATCTTCCGATTTACCCTGAGCATAGTAGGAGCTGGCATCCTCCTGAGCCTCTTGTTTGATCTCATCCAGCCGATCTGGAGATGGTTTATCGTTGTCATTTTCCTGTCCGTTTGTCATAGCTCCCCCGAACCCGCTTGTGGTGGATTATTTTATGCCACTCATTAATCAAATCGATTCCCAATACCGGGGAGGACCGGTGTATTATCAGGAAAACAAAGATTTTTGAATCCAGACCCCTTTAAAAACCGTCTTTAACCAAAAGACTTTGTGCCGCCCCGGCCGACAATCTCTGTAAATCTGTAACTAAACGATGGTGAGTGAGGACCGGGGAAGATCGGGAAATTTTCCGAAAAAACATCACATTTGAAAGGCCCTGGGTCAAAAAATGAAGGTTGATATTACAAGTCTAAACCGCAGTTTGTCAAGGAAAATTAAGGCCATTTTCCTGGGGATTTCAGTCCTTGCCTTCGGGTTCGTGGCGACCCTGCCAGCGGCCCTTTCCGCCCCTGATTTTGAACCCCTTATCACCGTCCAGAAACTTCAATCCCTGCCTCGGATCGAACGGGTGGTGATCGACGCCCGGCCGTCCTGGAAATACCTGATGGGACATATTCCGGGCGCCCTTAATTTAAGCGACTGGCGGGAGTTTACCGTTCGATCCGGCGGCGTTCACGGACAGATCAATCAGGATAAAAAATTTATCGTTCAAAAATTGCGCTCCCTCGGCATCGATCACGCGAAAATGATTGTCGTCTATGGCGACCTGACCGATAAATGGCGCACCGACGGCCGCTTTTTCTGGATGTTTGAGTACTACGGATTTAAACGGGTCGCCCTGCTGGAAGGGGGAATCCAGCATTGGCAAAAAGCCGGACTCGCCCTGGAGCGGGGCCTGGGAAATGACCCTCAACCCTCTGCCTTGAAAACAGCGGCTATCAAATTCAACCGGGAAGTTATGGCCGATCAAAGTTGGATCGTCCCAAGATTGGGATCGAAGGATATCATTCTGATAGACAATCGGGAAAAAAAAGAATTTGAGGGCGCCACGCCTTACGGCTCACCCCGGGGAGGTCATATTCCCGGAGCGCTTCATATCGATTGGCGGGATTTTTTTAAAAAAGACGGCACCTTAAAACCGCGGAAAACACTGGGTTCTCTATTAAGTACCAGGGGTATTAAAGCACGCCAAGAAGTCGTTGTTTATTGTACTGGCGGAGTGCGCTCGGCGATGGCGTTTTTCGTTTTTCGTCATCTCGGGTTCAAGGTCCGCAATTATGACGGATCATGGTGGGATTGGAGCCGCAACTCGAAACTGCCGGTCGAATCCTGAATCCGCTCCACCCTGTCTGTAACGTCAGTGGGAACCCTCCATGCCCCCGCCCTGACCCGGTGCCTGGCCGGACCCTTCTTCATAACCGTGGTCGCCACCGGAGCCACCGGCCATGGGATTTCCGGGGGGACGTCCCAGCGATTCCGAAGCGTGGGCCAGCGCCTCATTATAATGCTTGAGAGCCTCCCGGGCATGTTTCAGGGCTACGCCGCCATGCATTTTCAACTCCGGGGAGGCATCCTCCATCTTCAAACTGAATTCAAGGTGCTTAACCATCTCCTGAAGATGCAAATAACCCTCTTCCCCATGCCCCAGCCCGACGCTGGCATGGCCTCCCGCCTGCGCCCATACCGGGCTGG